>NZ_CP013015.1:326631-579609 GCF_001577525.1 Candidatus Desulfofervidus auxilii
CTTATATCTCGAAAAATCAGGATACCTTACCAGAAGCCTCAACATCTTCTTGCTGTCTGTATCACCAATCTCTAATATCTCAGGAGATACTTCTAATAGCCTTTTTCGAAGCCTGTTTTGCAACCTTATCTTCTCATCTATCAGGGTTTGTTGATGCCGAGACAGAATCTTTAACTTTTCATTGATTTTTGTTGCCTTCTCTACCGCAATGAATGCCTTTTCATTTTCAGCGTCTAAATAATCTCTTAATTTCAGCATTTTTGCTAACATTTTTGCGTCCCTTTTATCGTTACGCCATTCTGCCCCAAATACATTCCGAAATTGTTTTAATTTTAAATTATCTACATTGTATAAGGTGAATCCGCTCTCTATAAGTATCCGATCAAATGGTGCTCCGTATCCATTCTTTCCTTCAATTGCAAATGATATTATCCCACCTTCTCTTTTCTCAATCTCTCTAAATTCTCTAACTGCCTTATAAAATTCACTGAATTTGTGTGCTATCTTCTGGTCATACAAAATCTGTTCTTCATCATCCATGATAATTATGTGATGATTATCACTGCCAATATCGATTCCTCCAGATAACCTTTTCACGCCTCACCCTCCTTTATGTTTGATATTTTATGGCTCTGCCAATACCTTTATCCCGTCTATAATAGCCACTTAAAGGCACCTTTCCATTAGACAGGGTATTGGCAGGAGAACATCCGGCAATTCAAACCGAGTCACAATAATTCAACATTATTGACTGACCCCGTTAGCCACAAATGTTCCCCTAGCCATTTATCATTTATATCACATAAAGAAGGCTTCTTAATTTCATTCCCTATTTTTTACTCTCACTTTTAATTATAGACCCCAATTCCACTACATTTGGCTATTTCATTCCCTCACTATTTCACTACTCACTGATTTAATGTTTTGGCATTAAGACATTTGGATTTTGAAATTTGGATTTTTTAGACCATATTTAAACCTCAGGCTATGTGATAAGTAGCTTTTTTATCCACTTTGCAAGCAAAATTCCAATTTTGAAACTGTGGATTTTGTCTTAGGAATACAGAGAAACCTTGGTTTCTTCCAGAGCAATCATGAATTTTGGGACAATTTTTGCGGAATTCAAATAATGGATGGCCTCGTTTACTTGCACTGATAACTTCAATATCTTCCCTTTTTGGCCAGATGTGGAATTAATCCCCCATCTTCTATTAATTCTTTCATGAAACCTGGTAAGGGTTGAATAGGTAAACAAAGGTTTTTGGTTAAATTTGTGACTTCACCCTTTTCCAAATCCAGTTTTAAAATATTGCCTTCTTTTGTAGCCTCTACTACATTTTCTGCTTCTATCAGGGGCAATCCAATATTAAAGGCATTGCGATAAAAGATACGGGCAAAACTCTTGGCAATTATGGCTTTAATACCAGCGGCTTTGATAGCTAAAGGGGCGTGTTCACGAGAAGAACCACAGCCAAAATTGCGCCCAGCTATTATGATATCACCATCTTTCACAGACTGAGCGAAATCAGGTCTAATGCCTTCCATACAATGCTTGGCCAATTCCTGAGGGTCAGAGGTATTTAAATATCTTGCAGGAATAATAATATCTGTATCAATATTATCTCCAAAACACCAAGCCTTGCCTGTGATAACCACAAATTCCTCCTTATTCTATTTCTTCAGGACTAATAATCTTACCAGCAATAGCAGAGGCGGCAGCTACAGCAGGATTGCTCAAATACACCTCGCTCTGTGGATGTCCCATACGGCCAATAAAGTTTCTATTAGTGGTGGAAATAGCCTTTTCACCTGGAGCCAATACTCCCATATGTCCACCCAAACAAGGACCACAAGTGGGAGTGCTTACTGCTGCACCGGCTTTAATAAATATTTCTATAATGCCTTGACGTAAAGCCTCTAAATAGACCATCTGTGTAGCAGGAATAACAATACACCTCACTCCCTTGGCTATTTTATGCCCCCTTAACAAAGAGGCAGCCACTTGCAAATCTTCTATCCTTCCATTAGTACAGGAGCCTATAACCACCTGGTCAATTTTAATTTCTCCAATCTCAGAAATACCTCTTACATTTCCTGGAGAATGAGGTAGAGCAATTTGGGGTTCTAAATTGCTTATATTATATTCTTTCACTGAAACATAATTAGCATCTTCATCATTTTGATAAATATAATATTTCCTTTGAGCTCGTGACCTAATATAGTTTTCTGTTTTTTCATCGGGAATAAAAATACCATTTTTTGCCCCTGCCTCAATAGCCATATTAGCCATGGTAAACCTGCTATCCATAGAGAGTTGACTGATGGCTTCACCCCCAAATTCCATGGCCTTATAAAGGGCCCCTTCCACTCCTATATCACCTATGGTATGAAGTATTAAATCCTTACCCATCACCCATTTAGGCAGATTGCCCTTATAAATAAGTCTAGTACTAGCTGGGACTTTCAGCCAAATCTCTCCTGTCAACATCACTGCCCCTAAATCAGTGCTTCCAACTCCTGTAGAAAAGGCACCTAAAGCACCATAAGTACAAGTATGGCTATCTGCCCCAATCACTAAATCCCCTGGTAAAACTAAACCTTTTTCAGGTAAGAAGACATGCTCAATCCCTACCTGACCTACATCATAAAAATGGGTAATGTTCTGTTCATAAGCAAATTCTCTTACTTCCTGACATTGAATAGCAGAGGGGATATCTTTATTGGGGGTAAAATGGTCTAAGATAAGGGCAATTCTGTCTTTATCAAAAACCTTTTTACCTCCTGCTGCCTTAAAAGCCTTAATGGCCAGAGGAGCAGTAATATCATTAGCCAAAGCAAAATCTACTTTAGCCTTTATAATTTGTCCTGGCTTAACTACATCTAATCCTGCATGCGCGGCTAGTATTTTTTCAGTTATGGTCATGCCGATTTACTCCTTTCTTCCTGATGCATCTTTAGCTTTCCTCTTCTGGTAAGATAGGCTAGAAAGAAAGCAGGACCGGAAGCTGCATAAATGAGTGAAAAGCACCATAGAATTAAAAATGGGTGACTCATAACGATTACTAAAATTAGGAGTGCTCCTACTGAAGCCCGGAATGGCTTATGTTTAACCCATTCCCAATCTTTGAAACTTTGATAATGGAAAGTGCTTACCATTAAAAATGATAGAAGATAAGTGAGACCCAGGAGAAAATATTGGGTATGTTTAACAAGAAAACCATATTCTGCGGTATTGACAACACTTAAAGCCAACACTCCGGCAGCAGCTGGAATAGGAAGACCAATAAAGTAACGTAAACTTGCATTTTTTACTTGAGTATTAAAGCGGGCCAAACGCAATGCCCCACATGCCAAATAAAGAAAAGCAGCCAACCATCCCCACCTTCCCAATGGTTTTAAAGCATAAGTAAATATGAGAATAGAAGGAGCTACGCCAAAGGCCACCAAATCTGCTAAAGAATCATATTCAATTCCAAAACCGCTGACCGTGCCAGTAAGTCTAGCTATTCTTCCATCTAAGCCATCTAGAAAACCTGCTATTATAATGGCAATAACGGCCATTTTCCAATCACTATTTAGTGAAGCAATTATGGCATAAAAACCTGCAAGTAAAGTAGCAGTAGTGAGAATATTTGGTAAAATGTATACTCCTTTTTTTTCTTTCATGACCAATACCCCAAAATAGTTTCACCTGCCTTTACTTTTTTGCCTAAAAGGGGTTTTAAAATGACCCTCTGCGGCAAATATAAATCTACTTTTGAACCAAAACAGATAATCCCAAATCTCTCACCCTTTTTCACTGATTGACCCAATTTTAAACCACATAAAATTCGTCGGGCCAATATACCGGCAATTTGGACTACTATAAAAGTTTCTCCTGTAGGTGTAGAAAAAAAAATAGTGTTGGATTCATTGCAATTGCTGGCTTCTTTTTTATAAGCAGGTAAGAATTTACCCTTTTTATATTCAATTTTTTTAACCTCTCCATCAAAGGGAACACGATTAACATGAACATCAAATAAAGACATAAAAATACTTACTTTCTTCATTTTATCTTTGCCAAAAAGAGACGAGTCTAGAAATACCACCTGACCATCTGCCGGAGAAACTATGGCTTTTTCATTTTCAGTTATATTTCTTTCAGGGTCTCGGAAAAAATATGCCAAGAAAGCAGTTAAGATTCCTCCTCCTATAGCTACTATATACCATCGCCATAAAAAAAGAAAAAAAGATACTATTCCTGCACTTATTACTAAAGGCCAGCCTGATTTATGCATAAAGTTAGTTATTCTCCTTTAGCCAGGACATCATATTACGCAATTTAGCGCCTACTTTTTCTAATAAATGTTCCTCTGCTTTGCGTTTTAAGGCATTAAATACAGGTCTTCCTGCCTTATTTTCTAAAATCCATTCCCTGGCAAAAACGCCGGTTTGGATATCCTTAAGGATTTTTTTCATCTCCTGACGGGTGTTTTCATTTATAACCCTGGGGCCTCTGGTATAATCGCCATACTCAGCGGTATCACTAATTGAATAACGCATGTGTTTAAAACCACCTTCATAGATTAAATCAATAATGAGTTTCATTTCATGGATACACTCAAAATAGGCAATTTCTGGTTGGTAACCTGCTTCTACTAAAGTTTCAAAGGCTGTTTGCATTAAACTGGTTATACCTCCACATAAGGCCACTTGTTCACCAAATAAATCTGTCTCTGTTTCCTCTTTAAAAGTAGTCTCCAATACCCCTGCACGGGTTGCTCCAATACCCTTAGCATAGGCCAATGCCCGCTCTTTTGCCTTACCAGAAGCATCTTGGTGAACAGCCACTAAAGCCGGCACCCCAGCACCCTTTTCATACATGCGGCGCACCAGGTGTCCTGGGCCTTTAGGCGCAACCATAATTACATCTACATAAGCTGGAGGTATTATTTGGTTAAAGTGGATATTAAAACCATGGGCAAAAAGAAGGGCTTTCCCCTCTTTTAAATTGGGCTCTATTTCCTTTTTATAAAGTTCAGGCTGAGTTTGATCCTGGGTAAGTATAGCAATCAATTGGGCCTCTTTGGCCGCTTCTGCTGCAGAAACTGGTTTAAAACCCTGTTCCAAAGCTTTTTGATAATTAGGCCCCCCTGGCCTCTGCCCTACAATCACATTTAAACCACTCTCCCTCAAATTCAGGGCATGAGCATGTCCTTGACTTCCGTACCCAATAACCGCAATGGCTGTGTCTTTCAAAACATCCAAGTCCACATCCGTATCATAATAAACCTTCATCTATCTCTCCTTTCTCTTAGGATTTTTTTGCTCTAGGCAAAGCTACTGTCCCTGTGCGCGCAATTTCTTTGATTTTGAAATGGCGCATGAGTTCAATAAAGGCCTCTAGTTTTTTGGCATCACCTGTGATCTCTATAGTATAATAAAGCGGACTTACATCTACAATCTTCCCTCGAAAAATTTCCATTATCCTTAGAATTTCGGCTCTATTTTGGGGCTCTGCTTTTACCTTAATTAAGGCCATCTCTCTTTCTACGGACTCTATTTCTGAAAGGTCTATTACTTTAATTACATTAATAAGCTTGTTTAACTGCTTCTTTATCTGTTCAATAATCTGTTCATCTCCTGCCGTTACCAAGGTAATTCGTGAGATTTGAGGGTCAAGGGTTTCGGCCACACATAAACTTTCTATATTGAATCCACGTCCACTAAATAGCCCTGCTACTCGCGAAAGTACTCCGGGTTGATTCTCCACTAACAAGGAAAGAGTATGTTTCATTTTTCCCCTCTTTTTAATTTAGACTAAAACCGTTCCACCTAAAAGCATTTTTGTAATAGGTGCTCCTGCTGGCACCATGGGATATACATTTTCTTCTGGTTCAATAATAAAATCCATAAATACAGTTGCATTTGTGTTCAATGCTTTTTTAATTACCTCTTCAACCTCTTGAGGCTTGGTAGCTCTCAAACCAACAGCTCCATAAGCCTCAGCTAGTTTAACAAAATCAGGAGAATGTTCTAAAGAGGTTTGAGAATATCGCCTTTTATAAAACAATTGTTGCCACTGTCTCACCATTCCTAGATAACCATTATTTAAAATAGCCACCTTTATTGGAAGATGATTGCCCACTGCTGTAGCTAATTCTTGAATATTCATCTGAATACTTCCATCTCCTGCAATATCCAGAACTAATTTATCAGGAAAGGCTACCTGAGCACCAATAGCTGCTGGGAAACCATATCCCATAGTGCCCAATCCGCCAGAGGTAAGAAGGGTGCGTGGACGGTTAAATTTAAAATATTGAGCAGCCCACATCTGGTTTTGTCCTACTTCAGTAGCTACAATTGCTTCTCCTTTAGTAATTTCATAAAGTTTTTCTATCACAAATTGGGGCTTAATAGGACCATCAGGAGATTGTTCATAAGCTAAAGCATCCCGCTCTTTCCAAGCATTAATTTGTTCTAGCCAATCTTGATGTTTATTTTGCCACTCTATATCCTGGTCAATTTGACTAAGAGCCTTAGATAGCTTTTTTAGGGCATCATAACAATCACCAACAATAGGGATGTCCACAGAAACATTTTTGCTAATAGAGGCAGGGTCTATATCTATATGAATGATTTTGGCTTCAGGGGCAAACTCCTCTAATTTTCCAGTAACTCTATCGTCAAATCTGGCTCCCACAGCTAATATAACATCACAGGTAGAAATAGCCATATTTGCCCTATATGTGCCATGCATACCCAACATACCTAACCACAAGGGATCTTCTCCTGGAAAACTTCCTAACCCCATAAGTGTATTGGTCACAGGTATAAAATAAGCTTTAGCCAATTTTTGCAATTCTTCAGAAGCACCTTCAGAATAGATTACCCCTCCACCTGCATAAATTACTGGTTTTTTTGCCTTTGCCAGGAGTTGAGCTGCCTTTTTAATTTGTTTAATATTGGCATAATAGGTAGGTTTGTAACCTGCTAAATTTAAATTTCCTGGATATTGGAACTCTGTCTTTGCCTGTTGGATATCTTTTGGTAAATCAATCAAAACAGGTCCTGGCCGCCCAGATTTAGCAATATAAAAAGCCTCCTTTACAATCCGAGCAAGGTCTTTTACATCTTTGACTAAATAATTATGTTTAGTGCAAGGACGAGTAATTCCTACCACATCTGCTTCCTGAAAGGCGTCATTCCCAATCAGCTTGGTAGGCACTTGTCCTGAAATAACCACAATAGGAATAGAATCCATATAAGCAGTAGCAATGCCAGTAACGGTATTTGTTGCTCCAGGACCAGAAGTTACCATGGCCACACCTACTTTACCTGTAGCCCTGGCATAACCATCAGCCATATGCACAGCCCCTTGTTCATGACGAACTAAAATATGGCGAATAGGAGAATCATAAAGCCTATCATAAACATCTATAATAGCTCCTCCAGGCAAACCAAAAATAACTTCTACTTGTTCCTTAAGTAAACTTTCAATGAGTATTTGTGCTCCTGTTAGTTTCATATCCCCATTTCCCTTTTATATTTTTTTAAAATGGCAAGAATTTTGTCTTTACCAGCTAGTTTAATCTTTTTTAACCTATTTTTTTCCAACTCCTCTTCTGGTGTTAAATAAACTCTTTTATTATATTCTTCTATTTTTTCCTCTAATTCTAAATGTTCTTCCCACAATTTTTTCAACTCCTGGTCTTTATTTATCAACTTGCTGATTAAGTCTATCTCCTTTTGTTCCATCCTGACCTCCTTAAAAGAAGTTTTATATTCATATAATCGGGGTTCTGTCAATATTTGGGAATATATTTATCGTTCAATGGGAAGGTCTATTATACAGGTTGTGCCCTTTCCTAATTCGCTTTCTAATTTAAGAGTTCCTCCATGATTCTCTATAATTTCTTTAGAAATACCAAGACCAAGTCCTGACCCCTTTGGTTTAGTGGTATAAAAAGGGTCAAATATCTTTTCTAAATCCTCTGGTGGAATACCCTTCCCAGTATCTTTGATAATGATTTCAATATTATCATCTTTTAGTTTTGTGGTTACACTTAATTCACCTTTATCAGGCATGGCTTCAATACTGTTTTTGAGGATATTGATTAATACTTGTTTTATTTGTCTGGGGTCTAACAGAGTTTCTGGAATATGTGGGTCTAATGAGTGGATAAATCTTATTTCTTTATCTTTAAGGCTAGGTTCTATTAAAGAAAAAACCTCTTTTATAATATCATTTATAGAACAGAGACTCAAATGGGGTTTGGCAATTTTAGTAAAATCCCTAATATCCATAAGAAATTGGTTTAATCTTTGAATCTCATCTATAACTATTTGTAACTTTTGTTTATTTTTTTCATCTTTGATGGAGCGAAGCACTTGCAATGTAAATCCACCAATTATTATAAGAGGGTTTTTGATTTCATGGCAAATGTAAGAAACACCTCGTCCAATAGTGGCCAATCTTTCTGAATGGAGTATTTTTCTCTCTAGTTCTTTTCTTTCTGTCAAATCACGAAATACAGCCACGGTACCTATTTTTTGCCCACTTTCTTCATATAACACAGCTGCTGAAAGCCATACTGCTATTTGTTCCCCTTTTTTATTTTGAACCACAGTTTCATAATTGGCTAACTTTCCTATTCCGCCAAATTTCCTCTGATACAAGTCTCTTTCTACCTTTTTGGCTATTCCAGGAGGATAAAGTTCATTCATTTTCATTTTTCCAATTACTTCTTCTGCAGAATAACCAAACATCAATTCCGCCTTCTCATTAAAAATCACAATGTTTTCTTCTTCATCAGTGCCTACAATGGCATCAATGGAATTTTCGATAAGATTTTTTTGAAAATCATACATTCTTCTTAATTTATCTCTAGATGTTTTTAAATCTGAAGTCAGCTTAATCAGACTGGTCTGCATTTCCCGAAAACTGGAAGTCAACTCTCCTATTTCATCCTTTGACTTAGAAGCTGGAATTTGTTTTTCAAGATTCCCAGCGGCAATGGCTTTGGCGGCAGTAGTAAGCCTTCGGACTGGGATAATGACCATATAGTGTAAAAGAGCAGTAATCAACCCAATTAATAATATTACTGAAATAAAAAAATTAATGATAAGTTCATTACGATGTTTATTAAGCTTTTTTTCAACCGGAGTCCAGACAAATGCCATGGTTAAAGCACCTAATATTCTTTTCTCACTACCATGACATTTATAGCAGGCCTTTTCGTTTAAAATAGGCACAGTATAGCGATATATCTTTTCTCCAAAACGTTTTTCTAATCCTTTGGTTAGAGTATGGGTGCGTAAGGCCTCTAAGGCACGCTTAGAACTTGTGATCTTACCTATCCTTTCAGGATTTCCACTATATCTAATTACACCATCCGAATTACAAAGACTAATTACACGCAAATCCTTTAGGGCATTTACTCTTTCTAAAATGGCCTGGACATATTCCATCTCACCATCTAACATGGGGTACTCTATACTCTTCATAACTGTATCAGTGACATCACGAGCTTTTTTTCTTGCTTCTTCCAAGAAGAATCTTTCGTGGGTTTTCATATCTCTGTGGCTAAAACTAGCCAAGATAAGAATCAAAACCAAACCCACACTAGTGATTAATTTGGTTCTTAAGCTGTAAAATAGGCTATCCATCTCCTAAAATTCTCTATGGCCATGCTGAGTATGGCACTTGGTGCAGATATTGTGAGGAACCTTTACAGTCTTTCTTTTTTCTTCCAAGGTGGTAGCCTTTAAGTGAAGACTGGCAGGTCCATGGCATGTTTCACACTGCACATTTTTGAGATGTGGGGTTTTTTCTACACTCACAAACCCACCAGGTTCGCCATATCCTGTAGTATGACAGGGTAAACATTGTGGGTCGTGTTCTTTTCCCCTCATTTCTAAGATACGGAAATTCCTAGAACGTTTAAAACCAGAATACTCCTTTACGATCTTCGAGTGGCAAGCCTTACACTTATCCATTCCCACATAAACTGCCTGTTCTGCTAATACCTCCGAAGCCAAAAACAAAATAATTATTAAAACAATCATTATCGTCTCCTCCTTATTGTTAAATATATTATCATTTTAAACTGGAAAGGACAACACTTTGGCTGGACCATATAACAACCCATTTTTTATTTCTGCCCGCAGACAGGTTTGTGGGTTTTATTTTAAAATTATTACGGATTTTGGGGGTAAAATTTTCCTTGATTTTTTTTCTTAATTGATATAACTTTTAATTATAAAAATAATAAGAAAATTTCTAAAGTGAAAAAGAAGAACCTCTTTACCAAGCGAAGATTTACAAATAAGACCAAAGAAGAACTTATAAATGAGCTAACAGAGGTATATCGGCGAATTGCTGAGTTAGAAGTATCAGAAGCCAAGTGCCAGGAGGCATTGAAAAAGACAAATCAGAAATTACATCATTATCAAAAAAGACTGAAATTGGCACAAGAAAAAATCATCCAAGATGAGAAGTTAGCTATGCTTTATAAATTTGGCTCTTTTATTATCCATGACTTGAAAAACCTAGGAACGTCGTTTTCTTTAGCTGTTCATGCCTTTCAGACCTCTCCGCAGGCGGATTTTTTAAAACCTCATATTGATGCTATTATTGCTAAGATTGAAAATATAAAACAAATAGCAGCTAAATTTTCTAGATTGCCGGATGACTTAGAGCTTAGATTTAAGAGGTGTGATATTAGCTCTTTGATTAAAGATGTATTAAGTAGATTTAAGGTTCCTCATATCCGGGTCACTGAGCATCTACCTATTCTTCCTCCCGTAAATTGTGATGATAGTCTCCAAATGGCATTTTATAACCTAATAGAAAATTCTGTAGAGGCTATGCCTGCCGGTGGGGAATTATTAATTAGTGCTGACCTTACTAAAGGAGGAAAGTATATTAAAATTTGCATCAGTGATACAGGTTGTGGAATCCCAGAAAAGATCCTTAACAACCTATTTAAGCCCTTTCAAACCACTAAGAAGAAGGGATTGGGAATTGGTCTTTACCAGTGTAAGGAGATTATTGAAAAGCACAAGGGGAAAATAAGCTTAAAAAATAAATCAACACAGGGAACAGAGTGTTTTGTTCTTTTACCTGTGGCTAAAGATAACCCTGATTAGAAATTAAGTGGAACAAAAAGTTCCACTTAAGGTTTATCTATATTTTGATTGGTCAAATGGAAAATTATCGTCATGAAGTGAAACAAAATGTTCCACTTTTCTCCAACGATACTACTTAAAATTTCAAGAAATACCTTACTTTTATTTTTGGCATAGATATTGCGATAAGGAGGTTTATCATGACAACTCCACGTATTTTAATTGTAGAAGACGATAGCTATATGAGAAACCAACTTAAGGAACTCCTTAAAAATGATTATCAAGTGTTTACATCAGGAGATAGAGACGAGGCTTTAAGTGTTTTTAAATATACCAAACCAGATTTAGTGCTTCTAGATTTATATCTTCCACCAGATATTTATAGTAGCAAAATAGGAATGGATATTCTCCAACGCATATTAGAAATAAGGAATAATACCAAGGTCATTGTAATTACAGGCAGCAATGATAATAAAGATGCCCTTAGTGCAGTAGACATGGGAGTTTATGCTTATATTACCAAACCCTTCAATATTGACGATTTAAAAGTGCTGATAAAAGGATGTTTATATATACAAAAGCTTGAAAGAGAGAATAAGGCTTTGCATCAAGAATTAGAGAAAAGATGGAATTTCGAAGGTATTATTGGAAACTGTCCTCAGATGTGCCAGGTGTTCTCTATTATAAACAAAGCAGCCCCAACTGATTATACTATCTTGATTGAGGGAGAAACTGGGGTAGGTAAGGAGCTAATTGCCAGAGCCTTACACTCTCGAAGCCCTAGGAAAGAAGGTCCATTTATAGTAATAGATTGTACTGTTATCCCTGAAGGGCTTTTAGAAAGCGAACTCTTTGGCTATGAAAAAGGCTCTTTTACAGGTGCATATAGAACCAAGAGAGGAAAGATAGAATTAGCTGAAAAAGGCACCCTATTTTTGGATGAAATTGGTGACCTTCCCATTTCCCTTCAGGCAAAGTTCTTAAGATTTTTAGAAGAATCGAAGATACAGAGGATAGGTGGGGTATCTCCAAAAAAGGTAAATACTAGGGTGATTGCAGCAACTAATAAAGATTTAAAATTAGGTGTGACAAAGGGTTCCTTTAGAGAAGATCTATATCATCGTCTAAACATGATATCTATTAAAATACCTCCCCTAAGAGAGAGGGGCAGTGATATATTACTTCTGGCAGATTATTTCTTAAAAAAATATAGTGAAGGAAAAAGGCTTAGTTCAGAGGCAAAAAATGCTCTATTTCAGCACGATTGGCCAGGTAATGTTAGGGAATTGAAAAATAGGATTCAAAAGGCCATTGCTATGTCTTCGGATAACCTTATTTCTGCAGGAGATTTGGGATTGGAGACAAAAAATAGTTACCGCAATAAATCTTCGTTAAGGCATGCCAAGCAAGACGTAGAAAAAGAATACCTAATCACGGCCTTAAGAAACAATAAGGGAAATATAACCCACACAGCTCGGGAGCTAGGTACACATAGAATAGTTATCAGGAGATTGATGAAGAAGTATGGAATAAGTAAAGAGAAGTTTATGCCATCTTATAAAGGCCAATTAGAATTTCCAAGGAGAAATATAATGTCTAAATTAAAGATATTGGTGGTAGAAAGTGACAAGGCTCTTAGAATTGAGTTGGTTTGGCACCTTAAAAAACATTATGAAGTGTTTGAAGCAGCAGATAGACATGATGCTCTTACCTATCTAAAAAAAGAAAAGAGGCCAGATGTCATTTTGCTGGAACTATATTTACCACCTAGAAGAGATACTTTAGAAGATGGTTTTTATGTATTACAAAAATTCAAAGAAAGGATACCAGAGGCTAAGGTAGTTATTATAACCACTGCTACAGAAAAGGAGGTTATGGATAAGGCTAAGGAAGAAGGAGCCGATGCCTATTTGCAAAAGCCTTTTGAACTGGAGGAACTAGAAGATACCATTGAAGAGCTCTCTCAGTCTGTTCCCCAGGGTAAGGAGAGAAGGAAATATTGGAGGGATGATGAGGGAAAGGGTATAGGTGTTGAGAAAAGGAAGCAGTGGCGGGTAAGCTGTGAATTGCCTATTCAATGGGTCTTAGTTGAGGGCGAATCTCCATTAAAGGGAGAAACAAACACCATTGATATAAGTTATAGTGGAGTATCTTTTCCTGTAGAAACCCCCATTGCTCCTAATAGCGTATTGGATATGAAGTTATCCTTACCATCCCATTTGCCAAAACTAGTAGTTAAGGCTGTGGGAGTAGTAAGGTGGTTAGTAAAGCTTAAAAATGAGTATACATATAGGCTGGGAGTTGAGTTTGTAGAAATGAAATATGCTCATAGGAAGGCTATTGCAGATTATATTTACAAATTGTAGCCACATGTGATTAAGCTGAAAAAAAATTTGGAAATTAATAGGTCTGCTTGCGGCAAGGCAGACAAATAAAAATACAAAATGTAACTTACGGAGGCGGAGCTATGTCCTTGCAATGGTATGGAGTATATACCTCTTGCCGTCATGAACAAAAGGTGTATGAAAGATTGGTTGAGAAGTCTATTCATGCATTTCTTCCCAAAATGGAGGTGTGGAGTAGACGCAAGGATCGAAAAAAGAAGTTACAACGCCCTCTTTTCCCAGGTTATTTGTTTGTAAATATAGATTTAAACCCTTACATACACCTAGAAATTATAAAAACCCCAGGGGTAGCTTATATTTTGAGTAACAATGGAAAGCCTACTCCTATACCTGAAAATCAGATAGTCTCACTCCAGAAATTACTTAAAAACGATGTATTGATAAGACCTTACCCTTATCTTAAAATAGGACAAAAAGTAAGAATAGTTGATGGCCCTCTTGCAGGTTGTGAGGGTATTTTACTAAGAACCAAACCAAATAAACACAGATTAATTATCTCAATAGACTTGCTTAAACAGTCTGTATCCGCCGAAATACATGAAGCTGATGTAGAACCAATATAGCTTAATTCTGTTATTAGGTCACTGGGTCAAAATAATAACCTAATTATGATTTACTAAAAATAGAGAAACTCAAGCAAATGCCATGTGTGGAATTATAGGTTACATCGGAAAAAGGCCCGTTCTTCCTATCTTAATTGAGGGATTGGAGCGACTAGAATATCGTGGATATGATTCAGCGGGTATTGCCCTTATGAACGCTAAAAGAGAAATAAACGTTTTAAAGGTTAAGGGAAAGATCAAAGATTTGAAGGTAAAAGTAGAAAATGATGGATATTGGTGGTCAAATAATCACAACTTTCATATAGGTCTAGGTCATACCCGCTGGGCTACCCATGGAAGGCCTTGTGAAAAAAATGCCCATCCCCATCTAGACTGCAAAGGAAAAATAGCTTTGGTACACAATGGGATAATTGAAAATTACAAGAAACTTAAGGAATTTCTTATATCTAAGGGGCATAGATTTAATTCAGATACAGATACTGAAGTCCTTGCCCATCTTATTGAGGAATTTATGGATGGAAGCTTGGAAGATGCAGTTAAAAATGCACTAAAGAAAGTAAAGGGTTCCTATGCCATTGGTGTTATCTCAATAGATGATCCAAATAAGATAGTAGCTGCAAGAAATGAGAGTCCCCTGATTATAGGAATAGGAAACAATGAATATTTTTTAGCCTCAGATGTGCCTGCCATCTTAAACTATACCAGAGGTGTAATATATATAGAAGATGGGGAATTGGTAGTTTTAGACAAAAAGGGCTTTAAGATATGTCCTTTAAGAAGAAAGCGAGAAGTTAAAAAAGACATAGTCAAAATCTCCTGGGATGTGGCTTCCATAGAAAAGAATGGATATGACCACTTTATGCTAAAGGAAATCTATGAGCAGCCAAAGGCCATAAGGGATACTATAAAAGCCAAGGTTTGTAATGGGAAGATATTGTTAGATGAAATAAATTTATCTCCTAAAGAGTTAAGGAAGATAAAAAAAGTATTTATAGTGGCCTGCGGAACCTCTTATCATGCTGCTTTAATAGGAAAGTATATGCTTGAGAAACTTTGTCTCGTCCCGGTTGAAGTAGATATTGCCTCAGAATTTAGATATAGGTCACCCCTTTTAGATAAAAATTCCCTAGTGATAGCTATTAGCCAGTCTGGAGAGACCGCTGATACCCTTGGGGCTATAGCCTATGCAAAAAATAAGGAATCAAAGATAATCTCTATATGCAATGTAGTAGGAAGCAGCATCACTAGATGCTCCCAAGGAACAATTTATACCCATGCAGGCCCAGAGATTGGAGTTGCTTCTACCAAGGCCTTTACCACCCAACTGGCAGCCTTATATCTCTTTTGCCTTTATTTAGGAAGTATTAAAGGGTTGATTGATCAAAAAACATGTAAAAGATGCCTTAAAGCCCTTGAAAAAATCCCTGAGGATGCGGATACCATTTTAAAAAGGGCATCTGAATTAGATGAGCTAGCGAATCTATTCTATAAAAAGTCAAACTTTCTTTACCTGGGAAGGGGCATTAATTATCCTATTGCCTTAGAAGGTGCCTTAAAGCTAAAAGAAATATCCTATATTCATGCAGAGGGCTACCCTGCAGGAGAGATGAAACACGGTCCTATTGCCCTAATTGATAGTTCTCTTCCAGTAGTAATATTGATCCCCAAAAACCAGCTTTATGAAAAGATTATATCTAACATGGAAGAGGTAAAGTCCCGTGGGGGCATTGTTATAGCAATAGCTATTGAAGGAGATAAAAATATAATAGAAAAGGCCGATCATGTATTTTATGTGCCTAAGGTATTAAATGAACTCACACCTATCTTATTTACCATACCTCTGCAGCTTCTGGCTTATTATATAGCAGTGAAAAGGGGATGCGACGTGGATAAACCCAGAAATTTGGCAAAGAGTGTCACAGTAGAATAAAAAGAGCGGTAATAGAGCTCAAACATTGTATGATTACACGACCCTTGGAAACCCATAACACAGGAGGTAACAAATGAAGAGGCCCATTTTGCTTCTCTTATGGGGATTAATATTTGCCTTCCTTGGAGGGTGCGCTGGAACCCTTCCTATAGATAACAAACAAGCAGAACAGATATTGAGGAACTACATTATCAGTCCTGGGGATATGTTGTTAATCGACATTATGGAAGAAGAAACTATCTCAAGGACAGTGCCTGTTCGTCCAGATGGAAAGATTTCACTCCCTTTGATAAACGATATCCAGGCAGCAGGCCTAACCGCAATGGAGTTGAGGAAAAATCTGATTAAAAAACTAAGTAAATTTTATAAGATAGTAGACGTGACAGTAACAGTTACAGAAGTTAAAGGATACAAGGTTAATATAATTGGAAACGTTAATAGACCTGGGGTGAAAATCCTAACTGCTAAAACCACCTTTTTAGAAGCCATTTCTTTAGGAGAGGGTTTTAGTGAATGGGCTGATGTAGATGATATTTATATCATAAGGCAAATTAATGGTAAACGGAGGAAAATAAAGGTAGATTATGAGGGAATACTTGAAGGCAAAAAGGAAGATATCTGGATTTTACCAGGTGATACAATCGTAGTTCCTTAGGAGAGTAAATGATGGATAAAGAAGAAGTCTTTCCCATAAGGGAATACCTTGATACAGCGATTCGAAGAAAATGGTTTATTATTATACCTTTTATTCTCTCACTTATCCTTACCACTGGCCTATATTGGAAACTTCCTAAGATTTATCGTTCTGATACCTTGATTTTAGTGCTTCCTCAGAAAGTTCCACAAGACTATGTAAAACCTACAGTAACTACCCCCATCCAATACCGTCTTAAGACCATAACCGAAGAGATACTCAGTCGCACCCGCCTAGAGACCATCATAAATGAATTAAATCTTTATCCCGAGCTTAGAAAGACAACACCCATAGAACAAATTATAGCCAAAATGCGAAAAGATATTGAAATAAAAGAAAAGGGAGAGAGTTCGTTTAGGATCTATTACCAGGGGAAAGACCCTGAAACTGTAAGAAGGGTAACTAGCAAACTAGCCTCTTTATTTATTGAAGAGAATCTTAAAACCAGACAACAGCAAGCACAGATAACTACAGACTTCCTTTCTCATGAACTCGCCTTAGTTGAAAAAAAATTAAAACAGCAGGAGAAGGCTATTACTGCATTTAAATCTAAACACATAGAAAGCCTTCCTGAACAGAGGGAATCCAATTTGGCTATGCTTAGACAGCTTTGTGAAAGAAGGCAAACAATTATGGAAAGGATAAATATCGCAGAAAATCAAAAGACTTTCTTACAACACCAACTTGCTAGCCTAGACCGATTTGTATATCCTGATACAGAAAATCAGGTTATAACACCTAATTCCTCTGTTCAATCTCAATTAGTAGCAGCCCAAAATCAACTTTTGGCATTAAAAAATATATATACCGACAATCACATAGAAATTAGGAAGCTAAAGGAAAAAATCAATCAACTAAAAAAACAATTAGAATCAAACAACAAAGAAAATCAAGAAATACAGCAGGTTCAAATGCTAAATCCAAGAGTATTGGAATTGAAAAGCCAGCTAATGACCATAAATATGGAGGTCAAGCGTCTTAAAGAAGAGGAGGTTAAGTTAAAGAAACAGATTTCCATTTATGAAAAAAGGCTTGAGCAAACTCCTCACGTAGAACTCCAATTGGCTGATCTGACGCGCGATTACAATAATACCAAAAGATTTTATGAAGAGTTACTGCAAAAAAAGATGCATGCAAAACAGGCAGAAAATTTAGAAAGGAGACAACAAGGAGAACAATTCAGGATATTAGACCCACCGGTATTACCCAAAATACCCTATAAGCCTAATCCTTATAGACTCTTTCCAATAGGTATCTTTTTGGGGTTAGGCTGTGGTTTTGGTCTAGCATTTGTAGTGGAGATGTTGGATAATTCCTTCAGGAATCCCAAAGAAGTTGAAGAATACTTAGGTATACCAGTTTTAGCTAGTATCCCAGTGATTAAGAAAAAATAAACTTTTTTGGTCATGAGGAACGTGCCTTGATACCGCAAATGCGCAGGGCAGCAATATCGGCGACTGCCAATATGGCAGAGGGCTTTGGCCGGTTCCATTATCAAGAAAAAAAAGCAACCCAATGACAAATGATGTAATAACCTAACCATTTGGAGGGACAATGGGAAAAATCCATGATGCCTTAGAAAAAGCAGAAAGAGAGCGTTACCTAATTAACAGAAGTTTACCCAAATCGACCCCTAAGAGAGAAAGCGGGGTTGAGAATATAGAAGTTCAGGCTCCAACACTACCAAAGGCCGAGAAGGACATTATTAAAAAGAAAAAAGGATATTACAAAGATACTTATGCCTTAGCAACTGAACAATTTAGGATATTAAAGTCCAAAATCTTGTATGTAAAAAATGGCACTCCACCTAAGACCATCCTTGTTACCAGTAGTGTTCCTTTGGAAGGTAAAACTACAGTTGCAGTCAATTTGGCCATTAGTATCGCTCAGGGGGTTAAGGAGCATGTCTTGCTGGTAGATTGTGATTTTAGAAAGCCAGAGATTCACAAATTATTTAATCTTTCTCCTCAAAGGGGTTTAAGCGATTATTTGCTAGGCCAGGTAACCATCCCTGAAATCTTGTTAAAAACAAAAACCCCTAAGCTCTCTGTGCTTCCTAGCGGAAAGCAGGTTTCTAATCCTGCAGACCTTTTGGCCTCTGAAAGAATGAAAGAACTCATTCAAGAACTAAAGAATAGATATAATGACAGGTATATTATCTTTGACTCTTCCCCACTTCAGCTTACTTCTGAAACTATGGTGTTATTATCCCAAGTGGAAGGGGTAATACTAGTAGTTAGGGCAGGAAAGACAAACAGGAATTTGGTCTTAAATACTATAAAGGAGATAGAGAAAGAAAGACTCTTGGGTGTTGTGTTAAATGGCGTAGAGAAATCTCTGACCAATAAATACTATTCCCATTATAAATACTATTAGTCTCAAACAATAACCAAATAGACCATAACGGTGAGAAATAGCTATTTTATAGCTTAGTTGCTATCAATAAGGTAAAAAAGTAATCAAGGCATAGAGCAATGATGAATTTAGGTAGGAAAAATTTAGCAATCTTAAGTACTTTTCTAATATGTATGGTGCTTATTTCAGTAGCCTGCAGCAGTCCTGCAGAAAAAAGGGCAAGACATCTAGAGAAGGCCCAAAAGTATTTTTCAGAGGGTAAATATAAGGAAGCCATCATTGAGTATAAAAATGTGCTCAAGTTAGACACCAAAAATGCTAAGGTCTATTATAAATTAGGACTTTGCTACCTGAATACAGGAAAAGGAAGGGAGGCCTTTAAGTCACTTTCGGCGGCGGTAGAATTAGACCCAAAGAATCTGGATGCCCATCTTAAACTGGGAAATCTATTTCTGCTTTCCAGGCTCCCAGAAAAGGCAAGGGAAAAGGCAGACTTGGTCCTTTCTCAGGAGCCAAAAAACCTGGAGGCCCTTATCCTTTCAGGGAATGTTTATATTCAGAAAAAGGAGATAGATAAGGCCATAGAAATCTTTAAAAAGGTGCTAGAATTAAGACCTAAAAGGCAACAAACCTATTTTATCTTGGCAACTTTAGTTTCTTTAAAAAGAAAATTTACAGAGGCTGAAAGATATTTAAAGAAAGCTATAGAGATAAATCCCCAGGAAATTAGTGGATATCTGACATTAGGAAATTTTTATATGGCCACCAAAAGGCCACTTTTGGCAGAAAAGGCTTATAAGTCAGCCATAGGAATTGAGCCTAAAAATTTCAAGCCTTATGTAGTGTTAGGAAATTTTTATAGACATCAACGGGAATTCAAAAAGGCGGAAGAACTATATTTAAAGGCTACCGAGATTGACCCCAATGATGTCCGCCCATTTATGGTACTAGGGGAATTTTATAGGACAAGGGGTGAGAATGAAAAGGCAATCAAGCACTACAATAAGGCCTTGGCATTAAATCCCAAACTTAATTTGGCAAAGATAAATCTTGGGCAAATCTACCTCAAGCAAGATAAATTAGATAAGGCCTCAACTGTTATAGAAGAGATATTAAAGGAAAGACCCAAAGACCTGGGGGCAAGACTCCTTAAAGGTCAACTGCTTATAAAGCAAAGGAAAATAAGTGAGGCTACAGAACTCCTTCAGACACTTATAAAGGATGAGCCAAAGTTTAGTGAGGCCCACTATTTTCTAGGGCTGTGCTATATGAATCAAAGAAATATACACCAAGCTAAGGCAGAATTTAATGAGGCAATAAGTTATAATCCTATGCTCTATAAGGCAAATCTCATTTTAAGTGAAATTCACCTTAGAAGTGGGGCCTTTGATCTGGCCATAGCGCATGCAAAAAGGGTGTTAGAAATAAGACCTCAAGAGATAAATGCCCATGTTGTTATAGGAAATGCCTATTTATATCAAGGAAATTTGGATAATGCCTCTTTGGAATTTAAAAAGGTCATCAAAAAAGCACCTGAAAATCCTGTGGGGTATTACAGATTAGGACTGGTTTTAGAGGCCCAAAAGAGATATGATAAGGCACTCTCTCAATTTGAAAAGGTACTGAAATTAAATCCTAGGTCTGTAAAGGCCTTAAGCCATATAGCTACCATATACCTTTATAAGAAAAACCCCGATAAGGCTATTTCAAAGTGTAAGGAACATTTAAAAATAGTCCCTGATAACCCATTTATCTACAGTCTTATGGGAAATATCTATGCTTCAAAAGGTGATACCAAAAATGCAGAAAAGCAATTTAAAAAGGCACTTTCTATCAATCCCAATCTCCTTTCACCTTATATGGGTCTGGCAGGCCTGTATGTGCAAAGTAAAAAGGTTGGTCAAGCCATAGCTCAATGTAAAAAAGCCATTGAAAAGAATCCTAAGTTTATTCCGGCACGCATGAATTTGGCCCTCCTGTATCAAACCAAGGGAAATGATAAACAGGCCATAGAGGAGTATAAAGAGATTTTAAACATAAATCCTAAATTTGCACCTGCAGCCAATAATTTGGCCTGGCTGTATGCAGAAGGTGGTGAAAACCTGGATAAGGCCCTAAATTTGGCACAGACTGCCAAGCAGCAGTTGCCTGATAACCCAGCGGTTTCTGATACCTTGGGATGGGTGTATTATAAAAAGAATATGTCTGATGGGGCTATCTCTCTTTTTCAAGAAGCACTAGAAAAATTACCCAATCATCCCATTATTAATTACCATTTAGGTATGGCATACTTTAAAAAAAGGGAAAAGGAGCTGGCAAAAAAGTTTCTGACAAAGGCCCTTAATATCAACCAAAAATTCCCCCAGGCAGATGAAGCCAAACAAGCCCTCAAACAACTAAAAGAATAAAACACAGAAACTGTGTGAACTCAATAAACTGAATAATGTCCATTTTCCCACTCATAAATTCTTTAATATGTGCTATTTTGGCCATTTTTGTCCTTTCTAGAAATGCCAGACATCCACTGAACCTCAGCTTTTCATTGGGGCTGTTTTCTCTTGGTTTTATAGAAATGGCTAATTTTATAGCACTGCGTAGCATCCTTCCCCTGTTCTGGATACGTATGGCCAGGGTAGGCGAATGTCTCCTTCCAGCAAACTGGATACTCTTTATCTATGCATTTGCCAAAAAAGATAGGCAAATTTTGACCAAGGATAAGCTGGTCATCTCTATTTTCTATGCTACATCTCTATTTTTTATGGCCTTTTCTCAAAGGGAATTTTTCATTACGCCCTTAAGCGACTTTCTCTTTAGGATTGAAAGGTTAGGCTATTATTTTTATCTCTTTCTCTGTTTTTCCATGATATTTATCCTTTCTAAGTTAGAAGGCATCCTTTTTTCTTCAAAAGGGGCAGTAAGGTGGCAAATAAAATATGCCATGCTTGGCTTGGGCTCTATATTTGCCTCTTTTATCTTTATTACTGGACAGAGGCTGCTTTACAGGACAATTGATTTACACTTTATCCCTATCCATTCAGTAATTATCCTCATCTCCCTTTCCCTTATTGTATTTGCCTCAGTAAGACGCCACTTTTTGGATGTAGATGTATTTGTGTCCCGTTATGCAGTGTATACTTCATTGACGGTAATATTTGTAGGCATATATTTCCTTTCCTTAGGTCTAATGGGGGAATTGGCAAGAAAACTTGGCATAGATTTAGGATACTTATGGGAAATACCTATCATCTTTATTTCTGTCCTTATTTTATCAATCGTTTTGCTCTCTGATACAGTGAAGCGGAAGGTAAGATACTTTATATCCAGACACTTTTATAAGGATAAATATGACTATAGGGCTCAGTGGCTAAATTTTTCAAACAGGTTGAGCAACAAATTTACTGCATCTGAGATATGCAATGCTACATTAGAGCTTCTATCTGAAGCCATGTATGTAAAGCAGCTATCAATCTGGCTTTATGATGAAGAAAATGAAAGTTTGCAAATAGCCTCTTCCAAAGGGCTTGCCAAAGTCGACTTTAAAGTAGAACATAAAGATTTCATCTCCTCCTTAAAAAACAGACCTTTTATCCTTAAAGAATCTCTTAAAAAGGAAAATAGCAAAGTTTATGAAGAAAATAGAGAATTTTTTGAAAAGGCAAGGGCTTCACTGTGTGTGCCTATGATAGTTGGGGATAATTTCATAGGTATAATTGCTATTGGACCTGAATTTAGTGGCAAGGGATTTATTCAGGATGACTTTGATTTATTAACATCCATTGCTGCTCAGGCCTCAAATGCCCTACTAAATGTCCGTCTTTCTGATAAGCTGATTCAAATCAAAGAACAAGAGACCTTTCATAGACTATCTTCTTTTATAGTGCACGACCTTAAAAACCTGGTTTATACATTATCTTTGAGCCTTCAAAATGCCAGAAAATACTTTGATGAGCCTGAATTTAAGAAGGATTTATTAGATACCATCTCTAACAGTGTCTCAAAGATGAAGGTCTTAATGGCAAAGTTATCTTCAGCTCCAAGAGGGCTTAAAATTAATTTGCAGCAGATAGATTTAAATAACTTAATCAATGAAGTTGTGGATAGCACTAAACTAAATAGCAAGGACATAAATATCAAGAAATATTTTGGAGATATACCTGTTATAAAAGCCGATAAGGAGCAATTAAAGAAAGTAATTACAAATCTTATGCTAAATGCCTTGGAGGCCAATGGAAATAGAGGAGAAATAAAAATCAATACATATTCCAGAAACGGATGGGTAGTCTTTTCTATTTCTGATAATGGACCAGGGATGGATAAAGAATTTAAAGAAAAGTATCTTTTCAAACCATTCCACTCTACAAAAAGCAAGGGGTTAGGCATTGGACTCTTTCAATGCAAGACCATCATAGATGCCCATAAAGGAAAAATTGAGGTAGAGAGTGAAAAATGGAAAGGCTGCACCTTCACGGTTAAACTCCCGGTTTGACAAATAAGTCCACGGATATTAAAAAACTAACATGGCTATAGCAATTCCAAAAAAGAAGAAATATACCTATGAAGATTATGCAAAGCTTCCTGAAGGCGCCCCTTATCAACTTATTGGTGGAGAATTAATTATGACCCCAACTCCCACACCCTATCATCAAATAGTTTCGCGAAAAATAGTGTCTTTATTAGTTCAGCATGTGGAAAAGAATGATTTAGGAGAAGTTCTTTATAGCCCCATAGATGTTTACCTAACCGAAGAAGATACCTTTCAACCCGATATTATCTTTATTTCAAAAGAAAGGCTTAATATCATTGGTGAAACTAAAATAGAAAGTGCCCCAGACCTTATAATAGAACTCCTCTCTCCTGCTACTGCCTATTACGACCTTGGTAGAAAATATGAAGTCTACGAAAAAAGTGGTGTAAGGGAATACTGGATTGTCCATCCAGAGAGAAAAAGCATAGAAATTTATCAAAATGAAGGTAGTCAATTTAGACTCATCCAAACAGCAAAAGAAACAGGTGCTATCAATTCTCTGGTTTTAAAAGACCTTGAAATTAACTTAGAAAAGGTATTCTAAATCAATGTTTAGTTAAATAGTTAATTCCCTTTGAATAGTTTTATCATTCTGGGATTTTTGCCCTGTTAACCAAAGCATAGAGAGCGAAATGGACGAAAAGGATAAGATTCTGATTATTGAAGACGATAAAGGCATTGCAAAGCAAATTAAATGGGCCTTATTGAAAGATTACCACGTCCTCATTGCCCATGATGTCCCCATTGCCCGTCAGCTTTTAAAAAAAGAGAGACCAAAGGTTATAACCTTGGACTTAGGCCTTCCACCTAAACCTGACAGCCCTGAAGTAGGTCTTGGGCTTTTAGAAGATATATTAAAATTTAACCCTCATACTAAAGTCATTGTTATAACCGGAAATACAGAAAAGGAGAATGCACTAAAGGCCATTCAGATGGGTGCCTATGACTTCTATTATAAACCTGTAGATGTAGATGAGCTTAAGGTTATCATAAGGCGTGCCTTCCATATATATCGGCTTGAACATGAAAACTTAGAATTTCTTCAAAGAAAGGCTGAGGGAGATAAATTTTTGGAAGGTCTAATAGGCCAAAGCCAAAAGATGCAAAAAGTTTTTTCTTTGGTAAGGAAGGTAGCTCTAACTGACTTTCCAGTATTAATCCAGGGAGAAAGTGGAACAGGAAAGGAATCCATTGCCAAATCCATCCACCTTTTAAGCCAGAGAAAAAATAATCCTTTTGTGGTAATAAATTGCGGTGCTATACCAGAGACCTTACTAGAAAGTGAACTCTTTGGTTATGAAAAGGGTGCATTTACAGGGGCACATATTACCCGTGAGGGAAAACTTGAACTTGCCCAAGGAGGAAGTGTCTTTTTGGATGAAGTCTCTGAATTGACACTCCCACTTCAAGTAAAATTACTTAGATTCCTTCAGGAACACACTATAGAGAGGATTGGAGGAAGAAGGGTTATAAAATTGGATGTCCGAATTATTGCTGCCACTAATAAGAATCTAAAGCAGGCAATTGAAAAGGGAGAATTTAGAGAAGACCTTTATTATCGTTTAAACACACTAAATATTGAACTTCCTCCCCTCAGAGATAGGGGTGAAGATATATTAATTCTGGCAAAGTATTTCTTGTATCAGTATTGTAAAGATATTGGGAAAAAACCCATAAATTTTTCAAAAGAGGCTATAGATGCCCTCTGTCAGCACAATTGGCCAGGAAATATAAGGGAGCTTCAAAATAAGATAAAAAGGGCAATCATTACGGCAGAAGGAAATTATATTCTCCCTAAAGATTTAGAATTTGATTCAGATTCTATATCCTATGGGATACCTCTAGGTCAGTTGTCTCTGAAAAAGGCAAGGGAAAGATTTGAAAAAGGAATAATAATTAAGGCCTTAAGGAAAAATAATTATAATATTACTCACACTGCTACTGAACTTGGTATTAGCCGAGCCAGTGTTTATGAATTGATTAGAAAATATGACATAAAGATAAAAACTTTCTAATGTCAGAAAACTTTACAATTTAGGTGTCACAATACTTTACAGTTAAAATCCTTGCTAGATGCCATTTTTAGCCTGTGAGCCAATTTTGGTGTCAGAAAACTTTACAAAAATGGGTTCAAATCTAAAATCAAAAATCCAGTATTATCAAGGGTTTTCAATCTTGGCACAGATATTGAAGTATATGGCTATATAAGGAGGGGAGACGATGAAAAAGATTATTCAAATTCTGATTACTGCTGCTTTTGTGCTATTTTTTGGAATTTTTGAGGTTTCTATGGGAGTTCCTATAGGATATGTCATTGATGGAGATGTAAGTGACTGGGGTATTGACTTGTTTGCTGCTTCTAGTAAGGGTTACCTCGACAGTCATCTCCCATCTGGTGGTTTGGATATTGATTATATAACAGAGGATAATGCTTATAATGAGGGCGGTTGGCAGTATGTGGGACCAGGTTGGACTTATCAGAATTATTTTGATGCAGAAGCCATTTATTTCGATAATGACCAGTATTATGCCTATATTGCTATCATACAGGGTTTGCCAGAAGAGGGATATGATCCTCCGGGAAACCCAGTAAATGGTAACTATTCTTATATGTTCAAACCAGGCGACATCGCAATAGATGTGGACGGAGACTCCGTTTTTGAATACGGATTAAAGGTAAGGGGCGAAGGTGGATTTCAACAAGGTTATTTATACAGCGTAAGTGGCTGGAAAAACGTTTATTATTCGCAGCATAATATAGCCAATCCGTGGGTCATCGATGCAGGCACTGAAAAGGGAGCAGTAAGTTTTGTTTATAGCACAGAACAAAACAGTCATTATGTGTTGGAGGCGGCTATTCCCCTGGATTTATTGGGCTTAGATGCTAATACTGCTCATTCCCTGCAAATCCACTGGACCCAGGAGTGTGGAAATGATTATCTTACCCTAAAGGCAAATGTAAACCCTGTTCCTGAGCCAGCTACTATGTTATTGTTGGGCATTGGCCTAGCTGGCTTAGGGCTATTTGGAAGAAGGTTTAGGAAAAAGGTTTAAAACATTTTGATAGTATAACTCCCCCTTACAGGGGGGCATCCAAGAGACTTTCTCCCTGGAGGGAGAAATTCAATTTTCTTTAATCCCATTTGTTCCAGTTAACTAAGCAAATAATTATCACGGAGAAAAGGTATGCTTTACGACATTATAGTAATTGGAGGAGGCCCCAGTGGTTTGAATTGTGCCCATAAGCTTTCTCAAGCAGGGCTTAATGTGCTTGTTTTTGACAAATGTTCCAAAATAGGGGAAAACAAAATTTGCACAGGAATTGTAGGAATTGAAGCCTTCCAAAGGTTTCAGTTATCTAAAGATTCTATCCTTAATGAAATAAGGAATATCAGGATTATATCTCCTTACGGGTCACTTATTGAATATAAGCACCCTTCCATCCTTGCCTATGTAGTAGATAGAGAAAAATTCGATGCCTACCTGGCTCACTTGGCCCTCTCAAAAGGCGCTCAGATGAAGTCAAAAAGTGAGGTCATAACTATAGATGTAAGTGAAGAGCAGGTAAAGGTTATTGCGAGGGAACAAGGTGTTCTTAGGGTTTACTGTGCTAAAGTGGCAGTTTTGGCCACAGGAGTAAATTTTAAGTTTAACAAGATGCTAAAATTAGGATTACCTGAGGATTTCCTGTATGGGGTAAATGCCCATGCCAACATAAAAGGTATAGATACCACCACCATACACATAGGCAATTCTTTGGCACCAGGGGCATTTACTTGGATTACCCCCATTAAAGACGGCTGGGTAAGAATTGGGTTAATGGCCAAAAAGCATCCAAGGTTCTATTTTAAGAAGTTTTGTGAAATGGTCTCAAATAGTAATGGTCCTTTAGATATAGCATCTGTTGGATATAAACCTATAGCACAGGGTCTGGTCTCAAAAACCTGCACTGATAGGGTAATTGCAGTAGGAGAGACAGCAGGACAAGTGAAGACCACCACAGGTGGAGGAATATACTATGGACTTTTATGCTCCGAGATAGCGGTGCAGGTGATATTGAAAGCATTCAAGAAAAATTCCTTTAATGCTAGTGCTTTTTCAGAGTATGAGGAGCTCTGGAAAAAGAAAATCGGAAATGAGATAAAAACAGGCTACTATATGCGAAAAATGTACTCCAAGCTTACTGATTGGCAGATTGAACAACTCTTTCATATAGCAAAAAGTAATGGCCTTTTATCTTTCATAGAAAAAAGAATGGAATTTGACTGGCATAGGAATTTATTGCTTAGCCTCATCCAAACAACCCCCATAGGAAGATTTTTTTCAAAAATTATCCAATAACAGTTTAAAATGATACGCCTTTTTAAACAGTATTATCCTATTCAAAGTGTAATTCTGTTTATAGGTGAAAGCCTGATAGTATTAATGGGGCTTTTATTGTTTATACTTCTTTTTTACCCCTTTAATCTCACCTGGGTGATATTTCTTAAAGCTTTCTCAATTATGGCCATATGCCAACTATGTCTTTATTACAGTGACTTTTATAAAACTGAGTATAATAATTCTGCCTCAAAGCTTATTCAGTCTTTAATAATAACACTTACTATATTAGCAATCATTTGTTATTTTGTTCCCCAAATTACTATAGGCGAAGGCCCTCATTTATTCCTCAATATTTGCTTTATTGGCATCCTTACCTATTTATGGCGAAGCTTAATAAATACCCTGTTTAATAAAGATAGATTAACTCAAAAGATTCTTTTTATTGGAAGTGGGAATTTGGCCAAAAATGTGGCTAAAGAGATTTTAAGCACAAACCATAATAGCTTTAAAATCCTGGGTTTTTTAGACCCTGACCCCAAAAAGAAAGAAAAAAACATTCTAAATTATGAGCTCGCAGGCACTTATGGTGAACTGGATAATATCTTAAGACAAAATGGCAATATAAGAATTGTTATTGCCTTAGATGATAAAAGGGGAAAAATCCCCCTAAACAAACTCCTTGAATGTAAGATGAGAGGAATAATCATAGAAGACCATATAACTTTCCTTGAAAGGCTAAAAGGTAAGCTTATGGTTGAAAGTCTAAATCCAAGCCATGTTATTTTTTCAGATGGTTTTAAAAGGTCTAAAGTAAAAGCATACTTGAAAAGGATAGAAGATATATTGGGGTCGATTATAGGATTAATTGTATTATCACCTTTTTTAATTTTAACAGCTATCTTAATCAAAATAGATTCAAAAGGCCCTTTATTTTTCACACAAGAAAGAGTAGGTGAAAATGGAAAGCCCTTTATTCTTTATAAATTCAGGTCTATGAAAGTGGGTGCAGAAAAAGATAAACCACTTTGGGCCAAGGAAAATGACGATAGAGTGACCAGGGTAGGACGTTATATAAGAAGATTTGGGATAGATGAAGCCCCTCAGCTCTGGAATGTCCTGAAGGGAGATATGAGCCTTGTAGGACCAAGACCAGAAAGACCCCAGTTTGTCAAAGAATTAACCAACATAATTCCTTATTATAGCCTAAGGCATTCAGTTAAACCTGGTATTACCGGTTGGGCACAGATTAGATATCATTATGGTGCCTCAGTAGAAGATGCCCTAGAAAAGCTCAAATATGAACTCTACTACATAAAAAACTTGTCCCCAATTTTTGACTTATTCATCCTGTTTGAAACAGTCAAACTCATTATCCAGGCTAAAATTTCCAGGTAAGATTTATAAACATACTTCAAACGTGCTAACGTGTAAACGTGTTAACGTTCTAACGTGCCAACGCGCTAACGTGTAAACTTGCAAACTTTCCAACTTGCAACTTTGTAATGCCTCAATCAAAAAGAAAACTAGAATTGACTAGGGACTAAGCACTAGGGACTAGGGACTAAGCACTAGGGACTAGGGACTAAGCACTAAGGACTAGGGACTAAGCACTAGGGACTAGGGACTAAGCACGTCTCTTCGTTCTAACGTTCTAACGTTCCAACGTCATGTTAAATGCCTTAACCATAGATGTAGAAGACTATTTTCAGGTAGAAGCATTTGCTTCAAGAATAAATTATAATGAGTGGGATAATTATCCTTGTCGGATAAAACAAAACACACAAAAAATTTTAGATATTTTAGATGATT
Organism: Candidatus Desulfofervidus auxilii; assembly: GCF_001577525.1. Classification (GTDB taxonomy): domain Bacteria; phylum Desulfobacterota; class Desulfofervidia; order Desulfofervidales; family Desulfofervidaceae; genus Desulfofervidus; species Desulfofervidus auxilii. The sequence goes on from NZ_CP013015.1 coordinate 356,345, forward strand.
ATCAAATAAAAGCCACTTTCTTCTGCTTAGGTTGGATTGCAAAAAGAAGTCCTTCTTTAATAAAAAACATTGCTCAAAGAGGACATGAAGTTGCCTCTCATGGCTATGCTCATCAGCCAGTTTATAAACAATCTCCAGATATTTTTATGCAGGATATAAGGAAAACAAAACAAATCCTTGAAGACATCATAGGACAACCTGTTATTGGTTATCGTGCTCCTACTTATTCCATTACTCAAAAAACACTTTGGGCATTAGAAATTTTAGCTGAAGAAGGCTATAAATACGACTCAAGTATTTTTCCCATCAAACACGATTTATATGGTATTCCCAATGCACCTAGATTCCCATTTAACGTTCACACGTTAAAACGTGCTAACGTGTTTACGTGTAAACGTTCTAACGTTCTAACGTGCAAACGTGCAAACGTGCAAACGTTTTTTGAATTTCCTTTAACCACCCTACGAATTTTAAATATAAACATCCCCATTGCTGGTGGTGGTTATTTTAGAGTATTTCCTTACATATTTATTAAAAATGCTTTGAGGCACATAAACTTAAAAGAGAAACAGCCATTTATTTTTTATCTTCACCCCTGGGAATTAGACCCTGAACAACCTCGCATAAATCACTTACCTTGGCGTTCTCGCTTCAGACATTACGTAAATTTAAGAAAAACCGAAGGCAAATTTAGGAAACTTTTATCGGATTTCAGATTTAGCACAGTTTTAAAAGTACTAAAACAACACAATAGTAAATTAGGCACTCATGAAGGCTATTAAATCAATTCCATTTGTTAAACAAAATTACATATTTTTTGTCTTTTCCTTGATGTTGTTTGTAATCCTTTTTAATCCTGTTTTTGCACAGTTATGTCATCTATGGTTTTATGATCTGAACAACTCCCATGGTATACTGGCTCCTTTCATCTCTTTATATTTCATTTGGATTAAAAAGGATGAAATTAAACACACTCCACTTCAGATTTCTCATTTAGGCCTTGGGGTAATGATTTTTGGCCTTTTACTTTATCTCCTGGGTTTAATAGGATTTATGGCCTTCTTACAGAATCTTTCTTTGGTAATTACCTTCATTGGCCTCACTTGGTATCATATGGGAACCAGATTTACCCGAAAGATTTCCTTCCCTTTATTTATCCTCTTCTTTATGGTGCCTATTCCTATTTCAATAACTGAGATGTTTTCTTTTCCATTAAAGCTTTTGGCAACTAGGATGTCTGAATTCGTTTTAGGACTACTTTCTATACCTGTTTTAAGAGAGGGCAATTTACTTCATCTTCCTAATGGCACGCTAGAGGTAGCTAAGGCCTGCAGTGGGTTGAGGTCCTTTATCTCTTTTACTATGTTAGGACTTATCTTTGCCTATCTTTTAAAGAATAAAATAAGGAAGTTGATCATAATTTTGGCTATATTACCTATAACCATTTTTACCAACATTCTCAGGATTACACTGACTGGGAGTTTGGCTTATTTTGTCACTCCTAAGATGACAGAGAGCTTCCTTCATGAGTTTTTAGGCATCTTTTCCTTTGTGTGCGGTTTTTCTCTTATGTTTTTATGCTATTACAAGATTTCACTAGAAAAATGAAAGGACAAAGCCCATATTTAGCTACAATTGTCCTTATTCTCTTTTTGGCTTTAAGGACTTTTATTCCCAAGAACGAAGTCATAGTAACTCAAAAAAATCTGGACAAATTTCCTCTAAATATCAATGATTATCAGGGGATTGACATTCCCCTCACTGAATCAGTTTATAAGGAACTCAATCCAGATATTTATATATATCGCCATTATTTACCAAAATTTAATAACCATCCTTCAATCTTGCTTTATATTGGTTATTATGGCACAGCTAAAGGAGGACGCACAGGTCATAATCCTCATGCTTGTTATCCATCAGCAGGATGGGCCATATTAGACCTAAAGAAGGTTATCCTTTTTATTTCAGGAAAGAAAGTAAGCATAAATCAAATATTTATCCAAAAGAATGGAGAAAGGCGAGTAGTTCTTTATTGGTATCAGTCTGAGGGGAATAAAATACTTGATACAGGCATCAAACAAAACCTGCATCGCTTTTTCTGTCGCATTCTAAAAAGACGAGATGATGGGGCCTTTGTGCGTGTTTCTGCATCTATTAATGGTAATTCTAAGGAGATTTTACCCAAGGTTTATGCATTTACCAAACAGATATTAACCCTGCTTCCACATTATTGGCCCCAAGAAAAAGAAATATGAATTTCTTCTCTCTACCTCCATCTGGAAATCCTATTCCTATCTCCCACATATTTAGGGCAACAAGTGTCTTTTTCCGAAACACTCAAGGAGAAGATGGATTTCAGAAGATTATTAAAACATACTTAAAGGTCAAACATTGTTTACTTGTTTCCTCTGGCACAGCCGCTTTATGGTTGATTTTAAAAGCAGCAAAAAAAATAGAGCAAAAAAGGAATGAAGTGATTATCCCTGCCTATACATGCCCTTCAGTGGCTGCGGCCGTTATAAGGGCAGGCCTTAAGCCCATCCTTTGTGATATAAATATGCAAGACTTTGGTTTTGAGCTCGAGGCATTAAAAAAGAAGATAAATTTTAAGACCTTAGCCATAATAATAGTGCATCTTTTTGGATTTCCATCAAATATCAAAAAAGTAAAACAAATCTCCCGCTCCTCTAATATCTTACTTATCGAAGATGCCGCCCAGGCTTTAGGAAATTCTATGATTAATTCTCCCCAAGAGAAACTGGGCAGCCTAGGAGATATAGGTTTTTATAGCTTTGGAAGGGGTAAGCCGCTTACCCTTAATCACGGGGGATTGATTGTAACTAATAATTCTCAATTGTTTGAACAAATTTTCCAAATTTATCAAACAATTGAGAGACCTTCTCTAACTGAAAATTTTTTGCTTCTAGCCAAGTTATATTTTTATGTTTTTTTCTTTCACCCCTCACTCTACTGGATTCCTCAATCTATTCCCTTTCTTAAATTAGGAAAAACCATTTTTGACCTCAATTTTAAGATAAAAAAAACAAGCCCTATTGCCGTAGCTCTTGCCAATAAATCAATTGGGCTAATTGAAGAAAATAAAAAAGTAAGACAAAAAAATACCACTTTTCTTTTACAAAGGCTAAACTCTTTTAAAAAGATAAATCTGCCAGCTTATCCCTTTCCTTATTTGCGTTTCCCTCTAATTGTAAGCTCTAATACTCATAGAAACCGTTTACTCGCCCACCTAAGGGCGCAAGGACTAGGAGCCACTATGTTTTATCCCTGTCCTTTAAATGAACAACCTGGTCTTAAAGAATATTTGCATGATACTAATATTTATCCCAATGCTAAAAAACTTTCTCAAACACTCATTACCTTGCCTTTACACCAAGGGGTCTCCCACAAAGACCTTAACACTATGGTAGATATCATTACACATTATCTATGAATATAAAGCTTTACTCCTCTTCTGACCAATCTAGATGGGATGCATATGTAAAAAATCACCCTTTGGGGACCCATTGCCATCTTGCCTCCTGGGGGCAAGTAATAGAAAATGCCTATCAACATAAGTGTTATTATCTAATGGCTGAGGATTCAAATAGGGTAGTAGGTATACTTCCTATGGTGCACTTAAATAGCCTTATTTTTGGAAATAGTTTGGTATCCATGCCATTTTTAAACTATGGAGGAATGATTGCTGATAATCCAAATATACAAAAGGCATTATGGGAAGAGGCCATAAATGTAGCCAAAAAAATTAAGGCATCTTACCTTGAAATCCGACATTCCCAACCTCTCTCTTGGATAAAGAAAGGAGATAAGACCATTTTAAAGACCCACAAGGTGTCCATGCTCCTTGATTTGCCTTCTAGTTCTGAACAGTTGATGAAATCATTTAAATCCAAGCTTCGGAGTCAAATTAAAAGACCTCAAAAAGAAGGAATGACTGCCATTATTGGTGGAAAGGAACTTATTGACAGCTTTTATAAAGTTTTTACTATAAACATGCGAGATTTGGGAAGTCCTGTTCATTCAAAGAGGCTATTTTGGGAAATTTTTCAAAATTTTTCTGAAAGTGCCCAAATTGGGGTGGTCTTTTGGAAACATCAACCTGTAGCTTCAGGCATTGTCCTGGGTTTTAAAGATACTATGGAAATTCCATGGGCCTCTTCTTTAAGAAAATTTAATCACTTTAGCCCTAACATGCTTCTTTATTGGTCATTTCTGGAATATGCCTCCAATTCAGGATATAAGAAATTTGACTTTGGACGCACTACCCCTGGTAGCGGGACATACAGATTCAAAAAACAATGGGGGACGAAACCTTCTCAACTTTATTGGTATTATTGGATAAGTGAAGGACTTAAAAGGAAAACATTCCATCCTGACCATAGGAGATTTTCTTTAGCTATTTCCTGTTGGAAGAAAATGCCAGTAGCATTTACGCGTTTAATAGGGCCTCAAATTAGAAAATATATTGCTCTTTAAGACTTTCTTAATGATGAAATATATCTTCTGGATATCTCTATTTTTTATCCTTTATACCTATTTTGGTTATCCCCTCTTACTTAAATTTTTGTCCTTGATTAGAAACAGAAAGGTAAAAAAGCAACCCATTACACCCCCAGTAACCTTCATCATTACTGCCCATAATGAGGTAAAAAACATTGTTCAAAAATTAGAAGGCACATTGGCCCTAGATTATCCCCCAGAAAAATTGCAAATCATTGTGGCCTCTGACGCCTCTACAGATGGCACTGATGAAGTAGTTAAATCATATGCTACCAAAGGCATCCAGTTAGTAAGGACTACTGAGCACCGTGGAAAGGAATTTGCCCAGAAGTTAGCTGTATCTGCTGCTCTTGGGGAAATACTTGTCTTTTCTGATGTAGCTACCATTCTCAAACAAGATGCCTTAAAGAAAATAGTAGCTAACTTTGCTGACCCTTCAGTGGCTTGCGTGAGCAGTGAAGATAAGATTATTTCACAAGATGGTCAAATCAGTGGAGAAACTCATTATGTGAAATATGAGATGTGGCTTAGACGACAGGAATCTCAAGTCAATTCTCTTGTTGGCCTGAGTGGTTCCTATTTTGCTGCCCGGAAGGAAGTTTGTCAGCTATGGCGTGAAGACCTCCCAAGCGATTTTAATACCGTGCTAAACGCCATGCGCCTGGGTATGCGAGCAGTAAGCGATTCAGAAGTTATTGGTTACTATCGGGCCGTGGTCTCAGAAAGACAGGAATTTAAGAGAAAGGTAAGAACGGTATTAAGAGGCCTCCATGTCTTCTTTTCATCCCTTGAGTTTTTAAATCCCTTTCGCTACGGCATCTTTACCCTTGAACTCTTAAGCCATAAACTCTTCCGTTGGTTAGTGCCATTTGCCCTTATCTTGGTATTTATTTCAAATTCCCTCTTCATCTCAAAAAACCTATTTTATGCGGGTCTTTTTATTTCACAAATAGCCTTTTATCTTGTGGCCTTGATAGCTATTTTGAGGCGAGAGTTAGCCAGAAGAATAATCTTTAAGCTCCCTTTGTTTTTTACCCTAGTTAACCTCTCTATCTTGGTAGCTTGGATTCACTACTTTCAAGGGAGGAAGATAGTAAGTTGGCAACCATCCAAAAGATAAAGACCATAATAAGAAAATCAATAGCCTTTCCCATTTATAAAAGCTCTATTCCCAGGTTTTTCCATAGGGGTCAAGTGCTTATACTCATGTATCATCGAGTCCTTTCTGACAATGAAACCATTGAGCCTTGGCTCCAGCCAGGTATGTATGTAAAAGAAAGTGTATTTAAAATGCATCTAAAATTCCTACTCTCTTATAGCCAAGTAATCTCCTTTTCAGAGTTTCTTAAAAGATGGTCAGAAAACGATTGGGATAAAAATGGCAGGTATTCTATTATTACTTTTGATGATGGATGGAAAGATAATTATATTTATGCCTTTCCTGTTTTAAAAAGATATAACTTACCTGCTACTATTTTTCTTACTACCAACTATATTGGGACTAATAAATGGTTTTGGCCAGAAAAAATAGGTTATTTGTTTTGGAAAAAGGAAAATGACATAACCGCTGAGCAGATTGATAAAATAATTGGAGTAATAAAAAGATTTTCTGAGAAAGAAATTGAAACATTTATTGGAACACTACAAGAGGAATTTGGTATTTCATTGCCTAAAAAAAGGTTATTGCTCAATTGGGAAGAAATAAAAGAAATGTCTAAATATAATATTTCTTTTGGTTTCCATACTGCGAACCATCGGATTTTAACAAGGCTTTCTCAAAAAGAGATAATAAATGAAATAAATCCTCCATCTACATTAAAAGAAACCAACTTTGTTCCTGTTTTTAGCTACCCCAATGGAGAATATAACCTGGAAGTTGAAAACCTTCTTAAGGAAATGGGCTTTGAAGCGGCAGTGACCACAAAAAAGGGATGGATTAAACCAGGAAAGGACTCCCTCTTCTCTTTAAAAAGGACAGGCATTCATCAAGACATTTCCTTCACCCCTTCCCTCTTCAACTTTCACATTTCAATAAAATAACAAACGCAATTGATGCAACAAGGAGGAGTAAAAATGCAAAGAATTTTCATTCTTACAAGTATTCTTTGTTTAATAACCACTTCTATTGCTTCAGCTAGAGTACCCAATGTATTATGTTATGTTGAATATACATATATAGAGGATGAATATGCCCATAGCCTGGCCGCCATGCAATCATTAGGAGCAATGAATATCACAACCCTATCTCATTTCCAAAATTTAGATTTAAGTAATATAGACATCTTTTTTATTCCTGACCAAGATAGAGCAGACACAAATACCTTACAAACAATAGGAACAACTTGGTCTACTGCTTTAACGGATTTCTTAAATGCTGGTGGAGTTATTGTTTCTACAAATGTAGCCCCAACGCAAAATTTCCCCATTTTAAATGCCACAGGACTTATTCATACTACAGGATGTTATTGGACAAATAATTCTATACTTTATACCACATCTGCTTCCCACCCTTTATCTGAAGGATTATTCGACACTTATATGGGGGCAAACGTCACAAGCTCAATAGATAATGATTTTTCACCCAATGGAACAGTAATAGTTAAAGACCCCTATGAAAGACCTATTGTGGTAGACATCCCTATTGGAAATGGACATATAGTATTAATCGGTCATGACTATTATGCAAGCAGTCCCAATCAAGACCTTATCCTTGCCAATGCTGTTTGGCGTCTTTTGCCAGAAGGAATGGCATTACCTACTGCACCTACAAAAATTCAATATGAACCAGTTTTAAGCCCAATCATGCACTATGATCCATGGTGGGCTCGTCCTCTTTCTTTGGACAAGACTGGTGGAGTAATAAAGGTTATGATATCCTTACCATTCTTTGTAGAGCCAGTAGATATATATGTGGCTATTGGCTTCGTAGCCTCTGGGAGTGAGGATGAGTATATTTATGTATTAGATAGTAATAGAGAATTACATCAATTTATAGATATGAGTTCTATCACTCCTTGGCGAGTCAACCAACAGGAGGCATTAAGAGATACCCTATTAATTATTCCTTTGGCACTTCTACCCTCAGGGAATTATACTGGTTATTTATTGGTAGTGCCAGCAAATACTGATCCACACACCCTTGATCTAGATACCTCCCCTTACTATCTGTGGTTTTCTACAACTTCCATCCCGTAATTAATCTATGAAGAATAATCCAAGGCGCTGGGTAGGACTTCGTCAAAGTAGTTTTAACGGAGATCCAAATGATAAGCGCACCTGTCTGCCCCCGCCTGCCGTCGGGCAGGGAACAGGCAGGATGGCTCAATGCAGAATGCAAATTGAAAAATGCAAAATCGCCTTCTGTTAAATTGGAACGTTAGCACGTTTACACGTTTGCACGTTAGAACGTTGGCACGTTGGAATTGGGAATTAGGAACTGGGAATTGGGAATTTCTATTTTCTATTTTCTGTTTCCCGTTTCCCTTTCCTTCTTTTCCTTCTTTATGCACGTTAACACGTTTACACATTGACACGTTTACATGTTAGAATTGGGAACTGGGAATTTCTGTTTTCCGTTTTCTATTTTCTTAACTGTATTTTGTAGGTTTGACCCCAATTCCACTACATTTGGCTATTTCATTCCCTCACTATTTCACTACTCACTGATTTAATGTTTTGGCATTAAGACATTTGGATTTCAATTGGCATTTGGATTTTGAAATTTGGATTTTTTAGACCAAATCTTAAAATGACAAAATTAGTAAATAGTGAGGGAGTAAGGAGGTAATATGAATCATCCATCTCAAGAAACTACAAAAAATTGGTCATTAGAACAAAGAGAGGCTGAAAGCAGAAAGATTATCAAAGAGGCAATAGAAAAACATCAAGGTAAAATTGCCACTGCCTGGTCAGGAGGAAAGGATTCAACTACAGTATTACATTTAATTAAACAGGAATTTGGTAAAGTCATTATTCCAGTAGTATTTATTGATACTTCCGTAAAGTTTCCTGAAATTTATGCCTTTAGGGATAAACTGGCAAAGGAATGGAATTTAAATTTAATTATTATAAAAAATGAAAATGCCTTAAAGGAAATAGAAATTGCTAAGGATAAAAAAGAATGTTGTTATTTATTAAAGACTTTACCCTTGCGTCAAATTATAGAAAAAAATGGCTGGCAGGCATTAATTACTGCAGTGCGTTGGGATGAACAAGAGGCAAGAAAAAATGAGGTTTATATCTCTCCAAGAGAAAATCCACCACATTTAAGAATCCATCCCATTTTGCACTTTAGAGAAATAGATATTTGGTCTTATATAAAAAAATATAATGTGCCTTATTGCGAATTATATCACAAAGGCTATCGTTCATTAGGTTGTATACCCTGCACCCAGCTGGGTTCTGCTGAAGGCCCTGAAAGAAGTGGTAGAGATCAAAGTAAAGAAGAAATAATGCAACGGTTGAGGGATTTAGGGTATTTTTGATAGTGAATAGTGACTAGTGACTGGTGACTAGTGACTGGTGATTGGTGATTAGTGAAGAAGATGAAGGGCCATAAAGATTTAGAGGTATGGAAGAGATCCATAAAATTAGCAAAAGAAATTTATAGATTAACAGAGAGTTTGCCTAAAGAAGAGCTTTATGGGCTATCTGACCAAATGAAGAGGGCGGTGGTCTCTATTGCCTCTAATATAGCAGAAGGGGCTGCAAGAAATTCTCAGAAGGAATTCATTCAGTTTTTATATATAGCCTTGGGTTCCGCAAGTGAGTTAGATACTCAAATTGAAATTTGTAAAGAGATAAGGTTTAAAAACTTAAATGAAAAAACCCTTGACAATCTGCAAAATGAATTGGCTATAATCTCTAAGATGATTTATGGTTTAATATCCAATCTGAAAACAAAAATCATTGATTAGTGAGTTGGGATTAGTGACTTGTGGTTTGTAATTTGCACCTAGTCACTAGTTACTAATCACTAATCACTAGTCACTAATTACTAATCACTAGTCACTAGTTACTAGTGCTTCTTTCAAAACATGGTTTTGATTTAAAGGCCACGGTTCAACGTGATGTAGTATTTGGTCGAAGCGGCTTACAAGGCATGCATACTTATGATGATGCCTTTTATTTTTGTGATAAAGGTATTGAGTGTAAAAGTATTTTTGAAATAAAAGAAATAATCAGTGTATTAATATAACGTTCAAACGTTTTAACGTGCTAACGTGCAAACGCGTCAACGTGTAAACGTGCTAACGTCCTAACATTGACTAATAAATCCATATATGTTATCAAAAAATTAATATGGCAATAGCAGTTCCAAAAAAGAAAAAATATACTTATGAGGATTATGCTAAGCTCCCTGAAGGTGCTCCCTATCAGCTCATTGGAGGAGAATTAATTATAACCCCTGCACCAACACCTTATCACCAAAGAATTTCTAGAAAAATTGAGTTCTTACTAATAGAGTATGTAGAAAAAAATGAACTAGGTGAAGTATTTGATGCGCCTATTGATGTTTATTTTGAAGAAACAGAAACTTATCAACCAGATATTATTTTTATTTCAAAAGAAAGACTTAATATTATTGGTGAAACAAAAATAGAAGGCGCACCTGATTTAATAATAGAAATCCTTTCCCCTTCTACTGCTTATTATGACTTAAAGAAAAAATTTAAAATTTATGAAAAACACGGTGTTAAAGAATACTGGATTGTAGACCCAGAAGAAAAAAGCATTGAAATTTATCAAAACGAAGGTGGCCAATTTAGACTTATCCAAACAGAAAAAGAAACAGGCACAATTAATTCTCTGTTTTTAAAAGGTTTTGAACTTAACCTAGAAAAAATATTTTAGCTATAATTCTACGTTCTAACGTGTAAACGTACCAACGTTTTAACGTTCAAACGTTTTATTATCAGAAATCTTACTTAAAAAAATTCTATCAATGTCTAAGCCTCTCCTTATTCCTATTTTTTATACGATGTGTATATTTGGATTATCATCTATACCAGGTAATAGCCCAGTTGATTCTATAATTTCTTACCATATTTCTCCTAGTTTACAAAACCTTTTTCATATCCCTGAATTTGGCATCCTTGCCTTTTTGTGGATGTGGGTATTCTATAAAAATAAAAGCTCTTTCTTAAGAGCAACCCTTTATGTCCTTATTATTTGTCTCGCTTGTGGATTTCTAAATGAATTATATCAATTAATCATTCCTGGACGTTATGCATCTTTAAGCGATTCAATACTTGATTTTGTAGGTATTCTTTTAGGTATTGCTGTTTATAGTTCCTTTACCAGAATTCCCATTCTAACACGTAAACTCAACAAACACAATTAACGTTCCAACGTTCTAACGTGCTAACGTGTAAACGTGCAAACTTTCTAACATGCATAAAGAAGGAAAAGAGGAAATGGGAAAAGGAAAATAGAAAATAGAAAATAGGAAACGGAAAACAGAAAATAGAAATTCCCAATTCCCAGTTCCTAATTCCAACGTGTAAACGTGTTAACGTTTTAACGTTCAAACGTGTAAACGTGCAAACGTTCCAACGTTCTAACGTGCCAACTTTCTAACGTCCAAATGAACATTCTTCACATATTTTCAGGTGACCTTTGGGCAGGTGCAGAAGTGCTTATCTATAATCTTCTTTCTTCACTTAAAGCATATCCTGATTTAAATATAATAGCCATCTCTTTAAACGAAGGCACGTTAACTCAAAAACTAAGAGAAAATAATATTGAAACATACGTAATCCCTGAGAATAAATATTCATTTCCCAAAATATTCTCTAAAGCATTATATTTTTTAAGACACAGAAAGATTGATATTATCCATGCTCATCGCTACAAAGAAAACTTATTGGCTTTACTTTTAAACCGCTTTTTTCACTCAAAGGGCTTGATTACCACAATCCATGGTTTACCAGAACCTTCTCATCACAAAAATTTAAAAAGTAATGTAATTACTTTAGCTAATTATTATCTATTAAAAAAATTTTTTGACATTATTGTGGCTGTATCTTACGATATCAAACAAGCATTGATTAAAAGGTATAGATTTTTTGCCAAAAAAATTTTTGTAATTCACAATGGTATAAAAACAAATTGTGAAGCGATAACTACACCAAATATATCCAATAAATTTCACATTGGTGCAGTAGGGCGCATGGTCCCAATAAAAGATTTTAATCTTTTTCTAGAAGTAGCTGCAGTAATTAAAAAAGAAAATCCTCATATCACATTAAGCATTCTTGGTGATGGTCCTTTAAAAAAACAACTTCTTAAACGGGCTAAGGAATTGGATGTAGCAGATGTGGTGAAATTTTTAAAACCCAAACCTGATCCATTCCCTTATTATCATTCTCTCAGTATTTTACTAAATACCTCCAAGCATGAAGGCATCCCATTAACTATTTTAGAAGCCATGGCTTGTGGTAAGCCAGTAATAGCACCTGCTGTAGGTGGCATACCTGAAATCATTACAGATGGCAAAGATGGCTTTCTCGTTAAAGAAAGAAATCCTGAACAATTTGCCTATTTTTGTTTAAAGCTTGCTAAAGATTTATCTCTTTATAAAATGCTGTCTAAAAATGCTTATCAAAAAATTCAAGCAGGATTCCATGCTGATATTATGGCCCAAAAATATTATCAACTTTACAAAACAATAACGCGCATAAAGAAGGAAAAGAAGGAAATGGGAAAAGGAAAATAGAAAATAGGAAACGGAAAACAGAAAATAGAAATTCCCAATTCCCATTTCCCAGTTCCTAATTCCAACGTGCCAACGTGTAAACTTGCAAACTTTATAATGCCTCAATCAAAAAGAAAACTAGAATTGACTAGAGACTAAGCACCAAGCACTAGGGACTAAGGACTAAGAACTAGGGACTAAGGACTATGGACTAAGCACCAAGCACTAGGGACTAAGGACTAAGAACTAGGGACTAAGGACTATGGACTAAGCACCAAGCACTATGGACTAAGCACGTCTCATCGTTCTAACGTGCAAACGTGTAAACGTTCAAACGTGCCAACGTTCTAACGTTCTAACGTGTAAACGTCAAATAACATGTGTGGTATTTGTGGCATACTAAATTTTCATTCACTTTATTCCTTTCAAGAAAAACAAAATATTCTTTCACACATGCTTTATCTCTTACAACATCGGGGGCCAGATGCCTTTGGAATTTATTTAGACAAAAATATTGGGTTAGGACATACCAGACTAAGCATTATTGATCTAGAAAGAGGAGACCAACCTATTCACAATGAAGATAAAAGTATCTGGATTGTTTATAACGGAGAAATTTTTAATTATCCTGAATTAAGAAATGATTTAATCAAAAAAGGACACCATTTTTACACTCAAACAGATACAGAAGTAATTGTGCATCTTTATGAAGAAAAAGGAGAAAATCTTTTTAGTTATCTTAATGGACAATTTGCTCTTGCTATCTGGGATAAAAAAAGAAACAAGCTCCTTTTGGCTAGAGACCGTTTAGGAATTCGTCCCCTATTTTATACATTTTTAAATAACACCTTTATCTTTGCTTCAGAAATAAAGGCAATCTTTGCCTTACAGCGAGTTCCAAGAGAGATTGATTTAGAAGCATTAGCACAAATATTTACTTTCTGGACAACAATAATACCAAAAACAATATTTAAAGGTATCTTTGAAATCCCTCCTGGATGTTATTTAGTTGTTGATAAAAAAAATCAGCTTAAAATAGAGCGCTATTGGCAATTTTCTTTTCTAGAAATACAAGAAACTTCTTCTTTAAATGTGAAGACTTTAAAAGAAAAATTGTATAATTTATTATTAGATGCGGTAAAAATAAGACTCAGAGCAGATGTTCCTGTCGGTGCCTATTTAAGTGGAGGGCTAGACTCCACTATTATTACTTCTTTAATTAAACATTATTTCAACAACAAACTTAAAACATTTTCTATTGGTTTTAGTGACCAAAGATTTGATGAAACACCATATCAAAAAAAAGCAGTTGAAGCATTAAAAACAGACCATCAGTCTATTTATTGCACTTATGAGGACATTGGCAAGGTATTTCCTAAAGTCATCTGGCATACAGAAAAGCCAATTCTTCGTACTGCTCCAGCCCCTTTATATTTACTCTCAAGATTGGTAAGAGAAAACCACTTTAAGGTAGTGCTTACGGGTGAGGGTGCAGATGAGATTTTTGCTGGCTATAATATTTTTAAAGAAGCAAAAATACGCTATTTCTGGTCAAAACAACCTGAGTCAAAGTTACGTCCACTGTTACTAAAAAAGATTTATCCCTATATTTTCAAAGATAGTGATAAAAATTGGGCATTTTTAGTGGCATTTTTTAAAAAACATCTAAACGAAACACATTTGCCATATTATTCGCATATCTTACGCTGGGAAAATACTGCTAATTTATGGCATTATTTCTCACCCCAAATTAAATCTATTATAAATGGATATAATCCCATAAATGAAGTTTTAAGCACATTACCTCACGAGTTCAATAAATGGCATCATTTATCTAAGGCACAATATCTTGAAATTTCTATCTTTTTATCTACATATCTGCTCTCCTCGCAAGGAGACCGCATGGCTATGGCACATTCAGTTGAAGGACGCTTTCCTTTTTTAGACCATAGGGTGGTAGAATTTGCTGCCTATTTGCCAACTTTTTTAAAGTTAAATGGATTAAACGAAAAATATATATTAAAAGAAACATTTTCTAATCTTATACCAGAGATAGTAAAAAAAAGACCAAAACAGCCTTATCGTGCTCCGATAAGTCAATGTTTTATAAATGAAAGACCACAAGATTATGTAAAAGAACTTTTATCAACAGAAAGTATTGAAAAAAATGGTTATTTTAATGCAAAAATTGCTCAAAAACTCATAGAAAAGTATTATAAACAAAATGGTATACTTAGTGAAAGGGAAAATATGGCTTTGGTAGGCATTCTTTCTACACAATTAGTTGATTATTTATTTATTAAGAACTTTCCAAAGATAAACTTTCCGATAAAGGATAAAAAGACCATGAGGGTGTTTGGCCATGAAGAATAACATTGAGCAAAAAATAAGAGATTTTATTAGGGACAACTTTCTCATGGGCGAAGATGACGGTAATCTCTCTTCTAATGATTCTCTCTTAGAAAAAGGAATTATTGACTCCGTAGGTATCCTTGAACTTGTATCCTTTCTAGAAGAAACTTTTGACATTAAAGTACAGGATGAAGAGCTTGTGCCTGAAAATCTAGATTCAATCGCATTTATTGTCAATTACATTCAGCATAAGAAACCTGAATTAAGAGGTTAATTAAATGTTGGTAAATCATTTTCTTGAAAATAGTGCTCAAAGGTTACCTGAAAAGGTCTGTTTAGTATTTAAAGACAAGCGTTTTACCTATGCAGAGATAAACAAAACCTCAAACCAGCTTGCTCATACTTTAATAGAGCTAGGCATAAAACGTGGTGATAGAGTAGCTATATACATAGAAAACTCACCTGAAGTAGTTATTTCTCTTTTTGGTATTTTAAAGGCTGGTGCAATATTTTCTGTTTTAAATCCTTTAATTAAGCCAAGAAAATTACAATATATTTTAAACAATTGTCAAGCAAGTTGCCTAGTCACCCACACAACTAAATTGTCTGCACTTTTAGAAATAATTAACGCTTTACCACATCTTAAATCTATTATTTTAGCAGGTGATAAAAAAGAAATAGAATTAAAAAACAAAACAATCATTTTCTGGGAAGATATTACTTCTTATCCCAAAACACAACCCTCCTCTAAATGTATTGACCAAGACCTTGCTACAATTATTTACACTTCTGGCTCTACTGGTGAGCCTAAAGGTGTGATGTTTACTCACCACGGCATGGTCTCTGCTGCTACTTCTATTATCCAATACCTAGAAAATGTTGAATCTGACATCATCCTTGATGTTTTGCCTCTTTCTTTTGATTATGGTCTTTATCAAGTGCTTATGGCATTTAAAATCGGGGCAAGGGTAGTCCTGGATAGACCATTTTCTTATCCATACCCTGTTATTGAACTTATGTTAAAAGAAAAAATAACAGGTTTTCCGGGTGTCCCTACTATCTTTGCCTTTTTACTTAGCCTTGAAAATATTCAAAAATATAATTTTGATTTTGTCCGTTATGTAACTAACACCGCTGCTGCCCTACCCCCTGCCTTTATCCCAAAGCTTCAAAAACTTTTTCCTAATGCAAAAATTTATTCTATGTATGGTCTAACAGAGTGTAAAAGGGTATCTTACCTTCCTCCAAAGGACTTAGAAAAAAAGCCAACTTCTGTAGGCATACCTATGCCTAATACCGAAGTCTATATTGTTAATGAAAAAGGAGAAAAAGTAAGACCAGGAGAAGTAGGAGAGTTGGTAGTAAGAGGCTCAAATCTCATGCGTGGCTATTGGGGAGACCCTGAAGCTACAGAAAAGGTTTTAAGACCATCCCCATATCCTGGTGAAAAGGTGCTTTATACAGGTGATCTCTTTAAGATAGATGAAGATGGCTATTTATATTTTGTTGGTCGTAAAGACGATATGATTAAGAGTCGCGGCGAAAGAATTAGCCCAAAAGAGATAGAAAATGTCCTTTATGAACTTAAAGGTGTAAAAGAAGCAGCGGTTATCGGTGTGCCTGATCAACTTTTGGGACAAGTAATAAAGGCCTTCATTGTGACAAAAGATAGTATAAAACTTACTGAAAAGGATGTTATAAAACATTGTACCAAGCATTTAGAATATTTTATGGTTCCCAAATATGTTGAATTTCGTTCTTCTCTTCCTAAGACTTCTACCGGAAAGATTAAAAAAACAGGGTTAGAATAATGAAAATCTGCAAAAATTGTGTATTACCAGAAACATTTCCAAACATTCGTTTTAATGAAGATGGTATATGCAATTACTGTCTAGAATTTAAATCTAAGAAAAACTGGCAGGAAGAAAAGCAAAAATATTTAAATCGTTTTAAGACAATTGTAAAAGAACACAAGGGCAAACAACCAATTGATTGCCTTGTTGCATATAGTGGTGGTAAAGATAGCACTTATACTCTTTATATTTTAAAAGAGCAATTTAATTTACGACTCTTGGCCCTTACCTTTGACAATGGTTTTATCTCACCAAAGGCATTAAAAAATATGAAAAAAGTTACTGAGGTTTTAGACATAGATCATATTATTATTAAGCCCCGTTTTGAACTTTTAAAAAAGATATTTGTTGCTTCAGCCAAAAAAACACTTTATTCTAAAAAGGCCTTGGAACGAGCAAGTAGTATTTGCACCTCATGTATTGCTTTTGTTAAATCCCTTTCTTTAAAAACCGCCATTGAAAAACATATTCCTTTTGTTGCCTTTGGCTGGTCACCTGGACAAGCACCTTTGCTTTCCTCAGTATTAAAAACAAATCCTTTACTTATAAAGTCCACTCAAAAAGTGATTGAAGATGCATTAAGAAAAATAGTTAAAGATGAAATTAAACCTTATTTTTTGGAAAGCCATCACTTTAAAAAACCAGAACTTTTTCCTTATCTAACACATCCACTTGCTTTTCTTGAATATAATGAAGAGGCCATTTTGGAAAAAATCAAACAATTTGGTTGGGAAAGGCCTGATGATACTGACCCAAATTCTACTAACTGTTTGCTTAATGCCTTTGCTAATAAATTGCACAAAGAACAATTTCACTTTCACCCCTATGCCCTTGAAATTGCAGGTCTTGTAAGGACTGGTATAATGAGCAGAGAAGAAGGTTTAAAACGCCTTAATCAGCCAGAAAACTTAGAAATAATTAAATGGGTAAAAAAAAGACTTGGACTGTAAATGCAGTGATTTCCATACCTTCAAATATAGCTGAAGGATATATGAGAGGTTCAAGAGAATATATCCAATTTTTAAGAATTGCTTTAGGTTCGGCAGCGGAATTAGAAACTCAACTTTCTTTAAGTAAAGACTTAGGTTTTTGTAGTTATAATGAATTTGAAAAAATTTGTTATATAAATCAAGAAGTCATAAAACTTCTTAAAACATATATCAACCGGTTGTCTAAATAGTAAATACATGCAGTAGCCGCTAAACGCTATACGCTAAACTCTATATGATAGACATTTTTGAGTTATCTTCTACACATTCCTGAATTTGGCATCCTTGCCTTGTTGTGGATGCAAATTTTGGGACTTTTATCATTTCCATCGGTTACGGTTTTCTGGATGAATTGCACACGTGCTAACGTTCAAACGTTCCAACGTTCAAACGTGTCAACGTGCAAACATTCAAACTTACTAATGGAGGTCCAAAATGACAAAATTTTTATTATGTGTGATTGTCTTTTGTATCAGTATTATAATCACCTTTGCAAGAATAAATGCAGGGTCTGAAAAAATGGGCTTTTCATCAAAAAATCCACCAGAAACCGCTTGGCAATTACTTTCTCACAAAAAAATATATTTTGGCCATCAATCTGTTGGCAACAATATTATTGATGGAATTAAAGACATTATGAAGGAAAATTCAAAAATAAAATTAAATATAGTTAAAACTAACGATCCCAAGATGTTTACAACACCGATTTTTGCTCATTCTCCT
This sequence comes from Candidatus Desulfofervidus auxilii, assembly GCF_001577525.1. Lineage (GTDB taxonomy): Bacteria > Desulfobacterota > Desulfofervidia > Desulfofervidales > Desulfofervidaceae > Desulfofervidus > Desulfofervidus auxilii. The sequence goes on from NZ_CP013015.1 coordinate 374,476, forward strand.
ATCGGAAAAAACATGAATCCCATATCCAAAATTGACGCTTTTGCAAAATTTATGGAACAAGGCATAGGGAATAAAGCAGACTTTGCCTTCTTTAAATTTTGTTATGTGGACATTACTAGAAACACAGATATCAATCAAATTTTTACTTACTACAAGAACACAATGAAACATTTAAAAGAAAAGTATCCCAAAACAACATTTATCCATATAACAGTCCCACTCACAATTGTGCAGACAGGTTTTAAAGTATGGATCAAAAAAATTATCGGCAGACCAATCGGAGGATATGCTGACAATATTAAAAGAAATCAATTTAATGAAATGTTAAGAAATGAGTATAAAAATAAAGAACCAATATTTGATTTAGCTTTAACTGAATCTACTTTTCCTGATAAAACAAGATGTTTTTTTACAAAGGAAGGGAAGACTTATTACTCTTTAGTTCCAGCTTATACTCATGACGGTGGACACTTAAATGAATTAGGACGCAAAATAGTAGCTGAACAACTCCTTATTCTTTTAGCCAACTTATCTCAATAAACGTTCCAACGTGCCAATGTGCATAAAGAAGGAAAAGAGGAAAAGGGAAAAGGAAAATAGGAAATGGAAAATAGAAATTCCAAATTCCCATTTCCCAGTTCCCATTTTCAACGTTCCAACGTGTTAACTTGCAACTTTGTAATGCCTCAATCAAAAAGAAGACTAGAATTGACTAGAAACTAAGCACTAAGCACTAAGCACCAAGCACTATGGACTAGAGACTAAGGACTAGGGACTAAGGACTAAGCACCACGCACTATGGACTAAGCACGTCTCATCGTTCCAACGTTCAAACGTGTTAACGTTAAATAACAAATTCTGCTATTTTGACCTTTTTAATGGCATTAGTGGTGATATGGCAATTGCCGCATTTATTGATGCAGGCTTTCCTGTTGATAAAATAAATGAAACCTTAAGTAAATTAAATTTGAACAATGTAAAACTACATGCTACTAAAGTAGTTGACAAGGGTATTTCAGGAACAAGAATATCTATAGATACAAACTCTCAAAATCATTGGCATAATTATAAAGACATTGCTTCTTTAATAAAAAACTCTAAACTAGAGAAAAACATCCAAAATATAGCTTTAAAAATTCTTGAAGTCTTAGCCAAGGCAGAAGCAAAAATTCATAATTTACCTTTAAACGACGTACATTTTCATGAAGTTGGTGCTATAGACACTATTGTTGATATTATTTCCTTTGCTACAATTATTCATGAATGGAATCTCACTAATTTCTTTGTTTCACCTTTACCTTTCTTTAAAGGTACTGTTGAAACCCAACATGGTATACTTCCCCTTCCTGCACCAGCGGTAGTAGAAATATTAAAAGGTTATAAATGGAAACCTACAAATATTGAAGGAGAGCTTATTACCCCTACCGGAGCTGCTATATTAAAGGCAGTAAATGCTCAACAAATAGATACTATTTTTCCACATTTTTGTATAGAAAAAATAGGCCATGGCTTTGGAACAAAAAGCTTTAAAAATCGTGCTAATTATCTTAGAGTTTTTACAGGCATCATTCACGAAAATTCAGCAAGCTACGGCATTGAAGAAGAAATACATGGATTAGAATTCCAACTAGACGATATCACACCAGAAGTAGTTGGCTATATAAAAGAAAAATTAGAATCCTTTCCCGTTTTGGACTACATGATAATCCCTGTCCAGATGAAAAAAGAAAGACCTGGATTTTATTTTAAAATTTTTATAAAAGAAAATTATTATGACCTTTTAAACTTCATCTTCCAACAAACAGGCACCCTTGGTATTAGAATAAGTCCTATTAAGAGAATTATTTTGAAAAGAGAAATTAAAGAAATTGACACCCCTTATGGAAAAATAAGATGCAAAATAGCTTATTTTAAAAATAAAGCTATCAATATCAAACCAGAATTTGAAGATTGCAAACGCATTGCTACAGAAAAAAATATCCCTTTTAAAAAACTACTGCAAGATATATCTAGTTACCTAAAAGTATTTTATGAGTGAAATAAATTTTAAATACGATAATCTTAAAAACCTTCTCAAAGAATATAAAAAAATAGCTATTGCCTTCTCAGGTGGTACAGATAGTTTTTTACTATCCTATATAGCTAAACAGGTATTAATTCCAGACAAAATCTTACTTATTTTTATAAACCACGATTTTTTCCCTAGCTATTTAAAAGCAAAAACCATAAAAAGGGCACAATTCCTTAGAATTCCATTTCTTTCAATAAACATTTCCTTGCTTCATTTTCCCAATCTTATAGCTAACTCAACAAACCGATGTTATCTTTGTAAAAAGATATGTTTTCAACAGCTTAAAAAAACTGTATTCAATCCAGGATTTGAAATCATTTGTGATGGAACAAATAAAACTGATTTAATCTTAGACAACCGTCCTGGTATAAAGGCCCTAAATGAGCTTAATATCAAATCTCCTTTTTGCGAAATAGGTCTTACTAAACAAGACATTTTTCACCTTTATGAAAAATTGGGGATTAAAAAATTCATTCTACCTCCTAATTCTTGTCTAGCAACAAGAGTAAAAACAGGTATAAAATTAGATAAATCATTGTTATCAAAAATAGATAAGGCTGAAAACTATCTGATAAAAAAAGGATTTATGGGTGTAAGAGTAAGGACTGATGGTAATCAGGTAAAGATTCAGGTTTTTCCGTGGCAAATTCCTTATTTAATAAACATAAAAAAAGAAATTGAACTTGTTTTGAAAAAAATTGGTTTTAAACATATCACTATTGACAAAAATGGTTATAGACCCATTGGTCTAGATTATGAAACAAAAACTCTTACAATTATTTAAAGACCTTGAACAAGGCACCATTTCTATTGAAAAGGCAATAGACCATCTTAAATATCTTCCTTATGAGGACTTTGGACACATAAAATTCGATTTCCATAGAGAACTTAGGACTGGTATTGGAGAAATTATATATGGCAAAGATAAAACCATTGAAATGCTTATTAAAATAATAAATTCTTTAAAACAAAAAGAAAAAAATATTTGCATAACCAAGCTTCCAAAAACAAAGGCCAAAAAACTTTTAAAAATCTTTAATGAAGGTTATTATAACGAATTAGCTAAAGTTTTTCTTCTTTATAAAAACAAGCCTAAAAGCAATAAGCAGAAAAAAATTCCGATAATCACTGCCGGCAGTAGCGATATATATGTAGCTGAGGAAGCCAAAGAAATTCTAAATTTTTTAGGAAGTAAGTGTATCTTTATATATGATGTAGGGGTAGCTGGATTACACCGCATTCTTTCCTATAAAAAAATTATTGAAAAAAGCAAAGTCCTTATTGTAGTAGCAGGCATGGATGGAGTACTTCCAAGCATAATCGGTGGTATATTTGGAAAGCCCATTATTGCCGTCCCAACCAGTGTAGGTTATGGAGCGAATTTTAAAGGCCTTTCAGCCCTATTAACGATGCTAAATAGCTGTGCCCCAGGCGTTTGTGTAGTAAATATTGACAATGGCTTTGGCGCCGCTTACATCGCCCATATGTTAAATAAATAACGTTCTAACGTGTTAACGTTCTAACGTATTAACATAAAATCCCATGAACTTCACCCGTAGACTCTTTCTTAAAATCTTAACATTAGCAGGAGCAATACTTTATTTTCCTTTTAATAAAAAAAATAAAATATTTGCCTTTCCAGAACTTGATAAATCTATATACAGTGAGATAGACGAAAAATCATATGTTATCTGTGTCCATAATCCCAATGCTACATCTTGGGATTATAAAACAGGTTATTATATTGAATACATTAATCAAGAAGAAATTAATAAAATGTTAGATAAAGCCCTTCTCGCCCTTACAGGCGAAAAAGAAGTTTATTTGGCTTGGAAAAATGTTATGAGTAAATACAAACCAGGAGACAAAATAGCTTTAAAACCCAATTTTAATTGTGCTGATAAACCTTATGCCAGAGTTTGTCAAGAAATTATGACTGCTCCTCAAGTTATAAACACAGTAATTAAAGGTCTTACACAATATATAGGTGTTCCAGAAAAAGATATTTATATCTATGACCTTTGTAGGCCTATTCCTTATAACATAATTAGAAAATACATCCCTTACAATGTAAATTTTATTGAAAAACCAAGTCATTCAATTTTAGATAGAATAAAGATTAAACTAAAAATAGGACTTGCTGCACCGGATATGTCAGGACCTATTGAGATGAGAGAGAAAATAACAGATTCAGAAGGAAATTTTATCACTTGTTATATACCTAAACTCCTTACTGAGTGCCAACATTTAATAAACTTACCTATAGTTAAATACCATCAATTTCTTGTAGTTACAGGCCCTTTAAAGAATCATTTTGGCACTGTAAGATTTAGTAATCTGTCTTTATATCCTGTATATCTTCATGGAAAGGTATTGCATAAATCCATCGTAGACCTCAATCGTAATCCTCATATTAAAAATAAGACAAGGCTTGTAGTAGCTGATTTTCTATTTGGCTCTTATGACTATAAAACTGCAGAACATAAAACAGAAGTAAAGAGGAAATGGAAAACCTTTCCCATGGGTGAGACTCCTAATTGTTTACTAGTTTCCAAAGACCCAGTAGCACTGGAATCTGTAATGTATTTTTATCTTATAAAAGAAAGAAAATTTCATGGACTTCCTATTGGCTCAGATCATTATTTATACGATGCTATGAAATTTGGGCTTGGAATCCATGAAAGAGTAGAATCTGAAGAAGAATTTAAATCTATAAAATTAATTAAAATTTCTATTTAATATCATGTCCTATACAATTGTCAAAGCTGATCTTATAAAAAACAAATCTGACTTAATAAATTTATGGAAAAGAAATTATCCACACTTAATTCAACCTGAAAAGCGATTTAACTGGATGTATGAAGAAAATCCTTATGGCCCTCCAACTTGTTTTCTTTTAAAACATAATAAATCAAACAATTTTATTGGTGCTGCCTCTCTTATACCAAGACGAATGTTTATCAATGACAAACCAGCAATGGCTGCCATAGCTGCTGATTTTGTTATAGATAAACCTCACCGCTCTTTAGGCCCTGCTTTAATGCTTCAACGTGCTATAATTTCTGAATGTAATAAAGGAAAGTTTAAATTTATCTATGGTTTCCCCAATAAACTTGCAGAACCAGTCCATTTAAAAGTGGGTTTTAAAGTATTAGGAAAGACAGTCAGAATGGTAAAACTTATTCATACATATGAAAAATTAACCGAGCGTACTCACCCACTTATTGCAAAAATACTTTCTCCATTACTTGACCTTACTATTAACCTTCCTAATGTGTTAAAACCTACAGATATTTTTTCGGAATTTTTAGAATATTTTGATGAGAGATTTGATCATTTATGGCAAAACATCCCAAAAAATAATCAAATCATTGGCGAAAGAACAGCTTCTTATTTAAATTGGCGCTATATATCTGATCCATATAAGTCTTATAAAATATTTGTAGTTTGTGATAAAGAAAAAAAACTTCAAGGTTATATTGTTTATTCTACAGAGAATAAAACTGTTCATATATTTGACATACTTTCTCAGGATTTTTATGAGACACTTTTAAGATCCTTTACTATTCAAATTAAAAAGAAAAAGGATATAAATTCTATCTCATTCATGCTATTAGAAGATTGTCCTGTCATTCATTATCTTAAAAAACATTTATTCTTTAAACGCCCTGAAGATTTAAACATTGTCATTTACTATAAAGAAAACGCTGTTTTACTTAAATCAATATATGATTGGTACCTTGTAGCTGGTGATAAAGATATATGAAATCAAATAAAATAAATGTTCTCTTTATTGAACCTGGATTTGGTTATGGTGGTTCTACGATGTTTTTGTTATATACACTTAAAGCCTTAAATAAAGAAAAATTTAATCCTCATATCCTGTTTTATTATCGTGCTTATGGGCCTGATATAAAGAAATTTTTTACTTATGGATTTAAACCTATCTCTCTAAATTATGACGTTACAAAAAGAAGAGACTTTTGGGGTAGACAAAAAAAACAAAAACATCCTTTAATCTGTAAATTTAATAATTATACATCATTTTTTATAGACTTAACAAAGTACGATATCCCCATGGCTTTAAGTATCGCTAAATATATAAAAAACAAAGATATTAAAGTCATTGTTTTTAACAATGATATTCATTTCCATATCCCCGGCCTTTTAGCCTCTATTTTTACTCGTACTCCTTGCATTTGTCGCAAAGCAGGAATTGGTGGAGGAGGAAAGATAAGCAAAATTTTGGCTATATTTGTAGATAAATTTATTGCAAGTTCAAAGGCTACTATGCGTGATTATCTTTCAAATGGATTACCTCCAAAAAAAATTACCCTTATTTATGAAGGTGTAGATATTGATGCATTTTCTAAAAGTCAAAAAAATATTGATGTTATTAAAAAAGAATTAGGTATACCAAAAGAAATCACTGTCCTTACTTCTATTTCCAGAATTTCTCCTGGCAAAGGTCATCTTGAGCTACTTGAGGCACTTTCTTTAGTTAAAAAAGAAACACCTAACTTTTGCCTTTTAATTGTGGGTGATGATTTTTTAAATAAAACATTTGTTAAAAAAGTAAAAAATAAAGTAAATGAATTAAATCTGCAAAAAAATGTAATTTTTACTGGTTGGTGCTCAGATATTGCTAAAATCCTAGCTATTACAGACATTTTTATCCATTGTCCAACAACCTGGAGAGAAGCCATGGGCATCGCAAATCTTGAAGCCATGGCAATGGGAAAACCAACTATAGTTTCAGATAACGAAGGCTTGGTAGAAGCAGTTGTAAATGAAGTAACGGGAATTATTGTTCCTCCAGGAAATATACAGGCATTAGCACAGGCTATCTTAAAATTAATTAAAGACAAAACCTTAGCAAATACCTTAGGCAAAAATGCTTATAAAAGAGCTAAGGATATATTTAATATTAAAAAAAATATAAAACCTCTTGAAGAAATTATTCTAACTCTTGCAAATGAAAAATAAATTAAAATCTCTAGCCAGAAAAACAATAGTTCCGTTTTTGTTTAAAACAAATTATTATCATCAAATCCTAGAAAAACATGGGAATAATGCAGCTATTATTTTATTATATCATAACATAGATTCATCATGGAAAAATGGCTTCAAAAAACAAATGCAATTTATCAAAGAACATATGCAACCTATTTCATTAAATAAATTAATAGATTGTTTAATTAAAAAGAAGCCTTTCCCCCCTAAATCCATTGCCATTACTTTTGATGATGGCTATGAAAGCATTTATCATCATGCCTATCCTATTTTAGATAAATATCAAATTCTGGCTACAATTTTTTTAGTTACAGGATATATTGATACAAGAAAAACCTTTTGGTGGGATGAATTCCGAGAAATTATAAACAATTTTTCTAACAAATGGTTTAGAGAAAATTTTAATACATTGACACATTTATTCCCCCAAAAAGTATTCCATCATAAAAATTTTGAAATAGAAACAGAAAAATACTTAGCTAGACTTAATAATAGAAAAATTGCTAAAATAATTAAAAAACTTCGCTCTGAATTAAATTATATTAAACTTGAAAAAAATAATTCTATTCTTTCTTGGTCACAAATAAAAGAAATGGCCAAAAATGGCATAGATTTTGGCTCCCACACCATAAATCATTATAATCTGACTACCCTTTCAGACAAAGAAATAGAAGAGGAATTAAGAGTCTCAAAACAAAAAATTGAACAGGAATTAAAAAAACCTGTCACAGGATTTTGTTATCCTTTTGGCAAAAAAGAACATTATAACCAAAAAATAAAAGAACTAGTCATAAAAGCAGGTTATCAATATGCTGTAACCGCCGATTTTGGACATGTAAGCCAAAAATCTGACTTATTTTTACTAAAAAGAGTCCCTGCGGGCAATGAGCCCCTACCCTATTTTGTCCGAAACCTTGCCCTTGCCCTCACCGAAAACAGCTATTAAACAAACGTCCAAACGTGCTAACGTGCATAAAGAAGGAAAAGAGGAAATGGAAAAAGGAAAATAGAAAATAGGAAATGGGAAAAGGAAAACAGAAATTCCCAATTCCCATTTCCCAGTTCCTAATTCTAACGTTCAAACGTTCTAACGTCCCAATTGACAAAAACCACTCATGTCTATATAATTAGTCATAAATAATGGCCAATTAGGAGGTCATATGAAAATCACAACTGTTAGTATTGCTGAAGGGAAAAAAAATTTTAGCCGTTTAATGGAAGATGCCTTTGAAAGGAAGAAAGAAATAATTGTGACAAAGAGGGGTAGGCCTGTAGCAGTAATCATTCCTTATGAGAAATATGAATATTCTAAACGAATAGAGGGCTATAGAAAAATTATGGAAGCAAGGGAAATCTTATTAAAAACAGGCATCTTGGCTGATGATATTTTTGAACAATCTAGAAAAGAATTGGAGAAAGAATTTTGAAACGATTGGTTATAGATGCAAGTGTTGTCCTCAAATGGTATCTTACAGATGAAGAGTATGGCGAAAAGGCGTTAAATTTATTGAGTAAATATATATCAAATGAATTAGATTTTCTTGCTCCATCATTATTAGAGTATGAAGTGGTTAATGGTCTAATAATCGCTCAAAAAAGAGGAAGAATTAAAGAAGAGAAAATTCTTTTAGCTATAGATGGATTTATGGACTTAAACATTAAATTGAAAGACCTCTCACAGCTTTACCCTAGGGTACTATACTACTGTAAAATTTATAATCGCTCTGTATATGACGCTAGCTACTTAGCTGTGGCAGAGAGAGAAGGTATAGCTATGATTACAGGCGACAAAAGGTTATACAATGCCGTTAAAAAAGACCTCAAGTGGGTAAAATGGCTTGGAGACACTTAAAAAATTTAAAAGGAAAGCGCAATTGCTTTTCCATCAACGTTCCAACGTTTCAACGTGTTAACGTGCATAAAGAAGGAAAAGAGGAAATGGAAAAAGGAAAATATGGCCAGATCAAACATTTTACTGATATAGAAGCGTGGAAGCTAGGACGAGAGATAAGGAAAAGTATTTATACATTAGTTAAAACCTTACCAAATGAAGAAAAGTATAATCTTAATTCTCAAATGAGAAGAGCGGCAATCTCTACCACAGCTAATATTGCTGAAGGATATGGAAGATATCATTATCAAGAGAATATTCAATTCTGCCGGCAAAGCAGAGGGTCTATGTATGAAATGCAAGATCATTTAATTACGTGCCTAGATGAAGGTTATATTACCAAAGAGGATTATGATAGAATGTATTCTTTGACAAAAAATGCTATCAGAGCAATTAATGGATATATTAAGCTACTTCAAAGACAACAACAGGCGGAGAGGGAAAGGGAAACAGAAAATAGAAAATAGGAAACGGAAAACAGAAAATAGAAATTCCCAATTCCCATTTCCCAGTTCCATTTCCAACGTTCCAACGTTTTAACGTGCCAACGTGTAAACGTGTGAACGTGTAAATGTGTAAACGTGTGAATGTGTTAACGTGTTAACGTTCTAACGTGTTAACTTGCAAACTTTTTAACTCGCAACTTTGTAATGCCTCAATCAAAAAGAAGACTAGAATTGACTAGAGACTAAGGACTAGGGACTAAGGACTAAGCACTAAGCACCAAGGACCAGGCACTATGGACCACGTACCAATCTTAATCCTCGACGCCAACCAACGCTCTGCCTTAGCTGCCACAAGATCACTAGGCAAAAAAGGCATCCCTGTCATTGTAGCTGATGAAAAAAAAGAAACTCTTTCTTCTGTTTCTAAATATTGCAAAGAATCTTTTGTTTATCCTTCTCCGTACAATTCACCTGATGTTTTCATTGAAACTATTGCAAAAGAAGTCACTAAACGCAAAATACATATTATTTTCCCTATGACCGATATAACCACTTATCTTCTTTTAAAATACAAACACAAATTCAACGCTATTATTCCCTTTGGCAGTCTTGATGCTTTTAATACCCTTTCTAATAAATGGATATCTTTTAAAAATACATTGAAAAAGGAAATTTAAAAATATGGCAGGAAAAGTAAGTGTTATAATCCCAGCATATAATGCAGAAAAATTTATTGGAGAAGCTATAGAAAGTGTATTAAATCAAACATATAAAAATATAGAAATTATCGTAGTTGATGATGGCTCAAAAGATAATACTTATCAAGTGGTAAAACAAAATTTTGGAAATCAAGTAAAATTAATAAGAAAAAAAAATGGTGGCGTTTCATCTGCTAGGAATATGGGAGTTAAAAATGCAGAAGGAGAATTTATAGCATATTTGGATGCTGACGATTATTGGTTACCTCAAAAATTAGAAATTCAATTGAGATGTTTTGAAAAATTTCCAGAATGTGGATTATGCTATACAGATGCATACATAAATGGGAAAAAAACAAGAGGAGTAAACTATCCAATATTTAAAGATCATTCATGGTCTTATAAAGATATATTTGAAAGCTCAACTACAATGGATTTTACAATAAATAATTCTTTAAAAGAAATCAAAGTATATTATGGTTATATATTTGACTATTTAATCTATAATGGCATGATATTACCTTCAACAGCAGTGGTTAAAAAATCAATCATCAACAAGTGGCAAATAAGTTGGGATGAAAATAATAATTTGGCAGAAGATTCAGATTATTTCTTACGTCTTTCAAAAATCACCAATGTGATTTATATAGATTATCCATTAGCTTACTACCGAGATATCAATTTATTAAATCGACTAGCTTCAAACAAAAATATCCCAAAAAGAATTAAATTATTTAAAGAGGTTATAATAAAACATGTTATTTCTGACCAAGAGTATTATCAAAAAAAGAAAAATTGGGTAGATTATTGTATTGCAAGATTACTTAAAAGGTTAGGTTATTACTATATTTCTGAAATTGAACCTAGGACAGCAATTCAGCCATTAATTGAGTCTTTAAAATTTTACAAAAAAGATCCATCTGTTTATTTCCTTCTTTTTTGTTGTTTTTTACCCAAGCCATTGTTAAGTCTACTAGGGAAAATCAAGCGAAAGCTTACAAAATATGATTAGAGTGTTACATACAATCGAGACGCACGGGCCTGGTGGGGCAGAATCTGTGATTCTTACAATTGCCTCAAAACTTGACCATTACAATTTTGAATCATTTGGTTTTTTTATAAAAAATGGGTGGATAGTAGATAATTTTAAAAGAAAAAACATACAGGTAAGAGTTTCCCAAAATAAATATTATCTAGATGTTCCCCTGCTAAAAGATTTAATAATGTATATCATAAAACATAAAATAAATATAATACATTCTCATGAATTTACAATGAGCTTTTACTCTACATTAGTAGCTAAAATAACTAATATAAAATGTGTAACAACAATACATGGAAATAAAGATTATATCATGGAAAAGATGACAAGGAAATTAATAATGAAATTTATTGCATACAATTCTTACATAGTTACCGTTTCTAATGAACTTAAAAATTGGCTTCATAAAACTATTAAGATACCTGAGAATAAGATAAAGTTAATATTCAATGGAGTAGATACAAAAAAATTTAATAATGATGAGTCTAAAAAACTGTTATACAAAAAATCTCTTTGTGATGAATTAAAGATCACTGATAAAAGCATTATTATCAGTAACGTTGCACGTTTATATGAGGTAAAAGGTCATAAATATTTAATTGATGCAGCTTCCTTGGTGTTAAAAAAGTATCCAGACGTTCATTTTATGATAGCAGGAGATGGACCGGAAAAACATAAAATTCAAAAAATGATTAAAGAAAGAAAAATATCCAAAAATTTTCACCTATTAGGAGAAAGAAGTGATATTCCTAAAATTTTATCAGCTTCCGATATTTACGTCTTATCTTCACTATCAGAGGGATTATCTCTTTCAATACTGGAAGCAATGGCCTGTGGGCTTCCAATTATAGCTACTGATGTAGGCGAAAACTCAAAACTTATCTTTAAAAATGAAAATGGCTACTTAGTTCCACCTCAAAATCCGATAGCTTTAGCAAATAAAATTAAATATCTTATAAAAAATAAAGAAAAAAGAAAAAATTTTGGAATAAAAAGTAGAACAATTGTGGAAAAAAAATTTAATCAAGATATCATGGTTAATAAATATGCAGAATTGTATAAAAAACTTAGCTATTAATAGAAATCCAGCCATTGTTTTAGGTCTAGACGTAAATGGGCTTGGACATGTCAGAAGTCTAGCCCTTACGGGCATAAAAGTTATAGGAATTTATACTGATTATAAAGAGGTAGGTCGATTTTCAAAATTATGCATATCTATTAAATTTCCTAATATTAAAGAAGATAGAGAAAAATTTAAGAAAAAATTAATAACATTAGGAAAGTCATTATCTCACAAAGCTGTTTTATTTGCCACAAATGATCTTTATGCTGAATTTATCTCAGAATTTAAGGAAGAGCTTCAATCATTTTTTCTGTTTACTATTCCTGATAAGGAATTGCTTGATAAAATAATAAATAAAAATACAATGAAAGAGTTGGCAGAAAGGGCTGGGTTAACAGTCCCTAAAACCTTTTCTTTATTATCTTATGAGTCTATAACTAAAATAGCTGAAACATTAACTTATCCATGTTTAATAAAACCTTTAGATTCATTTTCAATAAATTTCCCAGGGAAAAATATACTTATTAACAATAAACAAGAGTTTATAGAATTTTACCACAACAATCCACATTTTGTGGGTAAAACAATAATTCAAGAGTTAATAACTGGTGGTGATCAAAATATTTTTCAATGTACAACCTATTTTAATAAAAATAGCATTCCGCTATGTGTTTTTACTATGCAAAAGATACGGCAATATCCTCCTTGTTTCGGTATTACTTCCTTTGGTGTAAGTAAAACAATACCTGAACTAATAGAGCAAACCTTTATTTTCTTAAAAAATATCAATCATAAAGGATTTGCATCTGTAGAATTTAAATGGGATGAAAAAAGGCAAAAATACTTTTTCTTCGAAGTTAATCCAAGATTACCTTGGTATAATTCACTATTTACTGCAAGTGGGGTTAATTTCCCTTATATTGCTTATTTGGACCATACATCTTCATGCATCTTAAAAAACAAGATGCCTAAACAAATTGATGGAGTGTATTGGCTTAATTTCAGAGTAGATATCAGTTCATTTTGGAGAAGACGAAAACTAGGTGATAAAATTTCTTTGTCGCAATGGCTTCAATCCATTTTTTGTGCTCGGTCCTTTGCTTATTGGCATAAAAAAGACCCCCTTCCGTTTTGTTGGGCAAGTTTAGATTTTTTAAGTTTTTTGGGAAGTAAATTTGTAGAAAATTTAACGAAATATTTATGAAAAACGAATATAAAAATATCACCTTACCATCAGGGTCATGGTGTGGAGACCGTGAAATTAATATTTATTTTCCAAAAAACTGGGAAATCAACGTTTTTGGGCCTAAATCATTTAAAAAATTAACTGATGAGGATATTATTACTCGTTTAAATAACCCTATAAAATGCCCTTCCCTTTTTGAAATACTTTCAAATCAAAAAAAAATAGCAATTATAGTAGATGACATAACAAGACCAACGCCAGTATCAAAAATTCTTTCTATTTTATTAACAATAATTAAAAATCAAGGAATCAATAATTCTAATATTAAAATTATAATTGCAACAGGTACACATAAGATAGCTAAAAATTCTACATTCTTTAATAAACTAGATAAAAAAATTCTTAACGAAATAAAAGTTATAATACATCATTGCAAAAAAGATTTAAAATTCATTGGTTATTCGAAAAATAAAATTCCTATATATATTAATAAATACGCTGCAGAAGCTGATGTAAAAATAAGTATTGGAGGGGTTTACCCTCATGATGACGTAGGTTTTAGTGGAGGAGCAAAAATATTAATTGGCGTACTTGGACTTAAATCTATAAGTTTATTACATAGAAATTTTCCTGAGGTGGAACGAGGGAGAATGGTAGAACTGCCATTTAGACATGAATTAGAAAGTATCGCAAGCAAAGTTGGTCTTGATTTTAGTATAAATGTAGTTATCGGTGCCAAAAAAGAAATCATAGAACTCTTTACTGGTCACTATTACTATGCATTTAGAAAAGCGGCACAATTTGTTAAAAATAATTTTGGAACTGAAATAGTGCCTAAAGCTGATATAGTAATTTCTAATGCTTATCCTTTAGATACTTCAGGTATTGTTATTGGAAAAAGTTTATGGCCATTTCGTTATTATAAAAATTCAAATGTTAAAATCATTATAGCAGCACTTTGTGAAGGATTTGGTACGCGTTACTTTGCTTGTATATCCACAAAGGAAAAATTTCTCTATTATCTTAAAAAAATAACAATGGCATCTTATCTTAGGAATAAATGGAAAGAATACAAAACTTTACAAAAAATTATTTCTAATCCTGATTTTAAATGGAAATTAAATTATGTTATTTTTGTGCCTTTCATTCAAAATAAAGTAAAATTAAAAAAAGTATGGAATAATAAATTCATATTTTATTCCTGGGATAACCTATTAAAAGAACTTAAATCTAAATTTTCACAAAAACAAGTTGTTAAAGTAGTAGTTTATCCATGTTCTCCCTTACAATTCCCTCTTTTCTCAAACTTCTAAATGAAACATTTTGAATAAAAATATTCCTAATTGAAGCCATGGCTAGCAAAGTGCCTGTTGTTTGTACTAATGTAGGAGGTATTCCTGAAGTAATTGAGGATGGTATAAATGGTTTCCTTGTTCCTGTTGCTAACTCAAGTACATTAGCTGAAAAAATAATATATCTTTTAAAAAACAAAACACTATCAAACAACTTTACCCTTTATGGCTACCACAAAATTAAACAGCGATTTAGTTTACAATCCATGCTTGATAAATATGCAGAAATTTACTCAGACTTAATGACCATGAACTAAGTACAAAGGACTAAGCCCAACGCAATCAACTCAACAAACACAACAAACATGTTAACGTGTCAACGTACTTACGTTCCAACGTTCTAACGTGTAAACGCGCAAAAATGAAAATAGTTAGCGTTGTAGGTGCAAGGCCAAATTTCATGAAGGTAGCTCCAATTATCAGAGCCATTGAAAAGTATAATGAATCTTATTACCAGTCACCAATCACTAATCACTATTCACTAAACCCTATTCACCACATCCTTGCCCACACAGGCCAGCACTATGATAACCACATGTCCGATGCCTTCTTTAAAGACCTAGGGCTTCCAAAGCCTGATATTTATTTAGGTATAGGCTCAGCTTCTCACGCAGTTCAAACGGCCGAAATTATGAAACGATTTGAACAAATTTTATTAAAAGAAAAGCCAAATATAGTGATTGTAGTAGGTGATGTAAACTCTACCCTTGCCTGTGCCCTCGTTGCCTCCAAAATCGAATATCCAACTTCTAACTTGCAACTTGTAACTTGCAACTTAAAGCAGCGGAAGCCGCTGATTGCCCACGTAGAAGCCGGCCTCCGTTCCTTTGACCGTTCTATGCCTGAAGAGATTAATCGCATATTAACCGACCATATTTCCGATTTTCTTTTTGTCACAGAACCTAGTGGAATAGAAAACCTTAAAAATGAAGGCTTTAAAAACTTTCTTGATTGCCAATCACTAACTACTAATCACCAATCACCAATTACCAATTACCAACTGCCACTTGTAGCATATGTCGGCAACACCATGATAGATACTCTTCTCAAGCATCGCCAAAAAGCCCAAAAATCAGATATTCTTTATCGTCTCGGCCTAATAAAGGATTTTTCAACTGACAACGGTCAACCGACTACTGACTACTGTGTGTTAACGCTTCACCGCCCTTCAAATGTTGATAATAAAGAAACCTTCTTAAATATAATTGAAGCCCTAAAAGAAATTTCAAAACATATCCCTATCATATTTCCAGCCCATCCCCGCACTCAAACCCGTATCAAACAATTCAGACTTGAACAATATTTTAAAAGATTTTCAACTTCAAACTTGCAACTTGCAACTTGCAACTCTGGTATTTACTGCATAGAACCTCTCGGTTATCTTGACTTTCTTTGTCTTATGTCAAACGCAAAAATTGTCTTAACAGACTCTGGAGGCATTCAAGAAGAAACCACTATTTTAGGTATTCCCTGTGTAACCATTAGAAAAAATACCGAACGCCCAATTACTGTAAAAATGGGCACAAATATTATTGCTGGAACTAAAAAAGAAAACATTGTCAATGCTACGTTTTCGCAACTCAATAAACGCAATAACGCAACAAACCCAATCCCCCTTTGGGACGGCCAAGCCGCTAAACGCATCGTAAAAATTCTGGTAGAAAATTATCAACATTCTTACGTGTAAACGTTCAAACGTGCTGACGTGCAAACGTGTAAACTTGCAAACTTTCTAACTTGCTAACTTGTAACTTTATATTAAAAAACGTTTTAACGTAAAATCATGAAAAAAATCCTCATAATTTCTTACTACTATCCACCTCTAAATGATGTAGGGGGATTGCGGGCACTTGCCTTTTCAAAATACCTGCCTGAATTTGGCTGGCAGCCTTATGTACTTTCTGTAAAAAATCCAGATAAAGGCTGGTGCACTTTAGGAAATAGCAAACCACCTGATAGAGTAAAAGTATATTATACTTGGTCACTTATTAATCTAACACGGGCTACAGGCAAACTGAATGGTCTTTTGGCTAAAATTTTACATCCTTTTGGTATAAATTTAAACAAACCACTTATAAGAGACCTTTTTTGTATTCCTGACCAATTTATCGGTTGGATTCCATTAACTTTTATTAAAGCCCTAAATTTAATAAGAAAGAATAATATTGACATAATCTACGTCTCATGTAAACCATTCAGTTCTGCCATTATTGGAGCTTTACTTAAATATGTAACAAAAAAGCCTTTAGTGCTAGATTTTCGAGATCCTGTTTCTCCCTTATTTTCACGCCATGATGGTTGTTACAAACATTTACCAACCTTTCAATTGACAAAAAGGATGGAAGAAATAATCCTCCAAAACACAGATAAATTTATTGTAGTAACAAAAGAAACAAAGGAATTATATCTATCCAATTTCCCAGTTCTGAATAACAAAATACATGTAATCTATAATGGTTTCATGGAAGAATATTTTTCTTTAAATCCTGAGCCTTTTGAAAAATTTACTATTGTTTATAGTGGAAATTTTTATGCTGGAATAATTCCACCAGACCCATTTTTTAAAGCACTTCAAGTAATTATTAATGAAAATAATTCTTTAAAAGATGAAATTCAATTTCTATACGTTGGTAAAAATGCTGATTGGCTAAAAACAATGGTAAAAAAATATAATCTTCATGATGTTGTAAAAGTAACAGGTTATGTCTCTCGCCCAAAATCCATAGAATATATCTTTAAATCCTCAATATTACTTTTAAGGATAGTCCCAGCCATGATTAGCACAAAGCTTTTTGAAGGCCTAGCTGCGGGTTTACCTATTTTAGCCCTTATAAACAAAGGAGAAGTAGAACAAATTATAAAAACATATTCAAAAACTCCATATTATATAGTTAAGCCAGATGATATTTTAGGTATTGCACAAGCCATAAAAGATGCCTATAAAAAATGGCAAAATGGGAAATTAGAAAAAAAGAAAAACCCTGCATTTTACCGTGACTTTAGCAAAAAAAATTTAACTGCCAAATTTGTTGAAATTTTAAACAAACTTTCAGGATAGCTCAAACTCTGCTGGATTTTAAAGTATATGAAACTTTCTCATAAAGAAATAACCCGAATTAAAGAAACATTAGAAATGATACCTTCAGATGTGGTTTCAATTCTTGAAGTTGGATGTGGGGATGGCCGAATTACTAATTCTATTTGCCACAAACATAAACTAACTGGCATTGATATAGACAAAGAAAGAATTAAATCATTTCGAGGGATAAAAATAATCGCAGATGCTTGCTGCCTACCATTCAGAGATTCTCATTTTGATTTAGTCCTAGCTGCGGAAATTCTTGAACATCTTCCTGAGCACATATTCTACAAAACAGTTTGTGAAATAAATAGAGTTGCCAAAAGATATATTTTAGTTACAGTTCCTTACAAAGAAATACTTCCAGCCCAATGGCTTAAATGTTCTAAATGTGGACATATATTTCATGCATGGGGACATTTAAGAAAATTTGATTTGCGAATGCTAAAAAACTTATTTGAACATACATATTTAATGAAAAAAAATTTTTACTCCAAAAAAGCAAAAATTCCTTCTTTATTATATGTAATTGCTAAAAAAATCGGAAATGTATGGGAATCATATTCTACAAATCCTGCTAGATGTCCTAAATGTGGTGCTAACCGTTAAATAATAAAGGCAATATTTTAGGTTGGATTTTAATTAGACTTATCTGGCAATTTGGAAAAGTCTGCCCCTCAAAAAAAACCAATCTGGATTGGATGCCTATATCGAAGAATGGATACGAATTAAAAATGGATTTATTAAAAGAAAAAACTATCAAAGGTATCTTTTGGGTAGGCAATATTTTAGCTGTTGATGTAGGAATGAAGGAAGAAGTAGATATAGCTCTACTACTATTGGGAAGATAATTAATACTTTCACTGAAAGAGCTTACATCTTGAAAGTACAACAGGTGTATATAAAAAAACAGAGGAGGTAAAAAGAACTTATGTCGATATTAGCAGGTGTTGTAACTAGGTATAAAGGTGTGCAACTTATAGATGCTCTTTGTGAATCCATTAAACGGACGATTTCACGGTTTCCAGATGATAAGGTTATAGAATACCGAGATTCCCGGGCGCTGTTAACTAAAATAGACATTGGTGCATATAACTCTCCAGGGTTTTTAGTGGGAAAGACGGGGTCGGTTTCTATGCTTGCAGGTGAGCCATTACTCAATATTAATAATGAAGAAAATATCCACACTCGCTGGAGCGATTTACAAATTCTTCAACGGTATTGGGATGAGGAAAAATGGGACATCGGAGCGGCCACATGCGGTGTATTTTGCGCTGTACATTACGAGCCCGCAAAAGGCCGAATTTCCTTGATCACCGACAGGCTTGGGATTCGCCCTCTGTACTATTGGATAGGGGAACAATATATAGTTTTTGCAACTGCTTTGCGTATATTAGAAGAGATTCCCATAATTCCAAAATGTATGGACCTAAGGGCAGTTACTGAGATTGCGTCTTTCGGCTTTCCGCTCAGCAATCGAACTCCTTACTGGAATATTTTTGTTCTGAAAGCAGCCGAAATCGTTCAGATCGATGAAAAAGGCGTATATAAGCGCCAATATTGGCGCTGGGATCAGCTTCAGCAATTAAATCTTTCCGAGAGTGATCTGTTAACTGAGGCTTACACACGTTTCGTTAAAGCAGTAAAACGTAGACTTCGAACAGACAAAACCACAGTCGCATTTCTAAGCGGCGGTCTTGACTCTCGATGTGTTGTCAGCATTCTACGTGATAAGAATGTAACTGTACACACCTTCAACTTCGCGCTGCCTAGAACACAAGATCATGTCTTTGCGGCTGAATTTGCAAAAAAAGTAAAGACTATACATACCCATGTGCCAATAAATCCTGGAAGTTGTGATGTACCAGGCTATGCCAAAACACTATCTTATGCATGGAGCACTTCCAAGTATAGAAATGCATATCCCCCGGAGCGACCAAGGTTAGTGTGGTCTGGTGAAGGCGGAAGCGTCGCGATAGGTCATGTTTATCTTAATAGAGAAATGTGTAAATTGCTTCAATCTGGTAAAGACGATCTTGCAATCGACATGTATCTTAACAAGCAGTACATAGGAGTACCTCTCAAGCTATTTAGCCCTAATATCGTCCATAGAATTGCTATGATCCCAAAACAAGGGATAGTAGAAGAGTTAAATGACATTCATTGTGAGGATCGGTGCCGTGGCTTTCACCTATTTTTGATGTTAAACGATCAGCGTCGACATCTTAGCAATCACTTTGAAGGGATCGATCTTCACAGAACAGAATTTCACTTACCTTTCTTTGATGGACATCTTCTGGAGTTAATCCTTGCGAGCCCAATTGATCTCTTTTTGGAACACCGCTTTTACCATAAATGGCTATATTGCTTTCCGAGTGCCGTTACAGCAGTTCCCTGGCAAACTTATCCAGGCCATGCGAAGTGCCCTCTTCCGATCCCGAACAACTTGGCTTACCAGTGGGGAAAGGAGAGCACACACACACAGAGGCGCCGTAATCGCTCGCTCGTTCATGAAACAGTTAGCTGGTTAAGGGCTGATGATTTCTCACATAAAATAATAAGGAAAGAACGTCTGTGGCTTGCAACATTGCTCACTTGGATGGGTTTACGGGATTATGGCTATGTCATGAAGAAAGCTAGAATTTTCTACAAATATTGGAAGCGCTGCAATGGAAATTATATCCTTTAACTTTTTTAGGTTGGATCTTAATCGAACGTATCTGCGATTTGGAAAAGTCTGCCCCCTCAAAAAACCTATCTGGATTGGATGCCTATATCGAAGAATGGATACGAATTAAAAATGGATTCATTAAGAGAGAAAACCATCAAAGGAATCTTTTGGGTAGGTTCTACTCAATTTGTAGCTCAAGTAATATCTTGGGCAATCACAATTTTTGTAGCTAGGCTCTTGTCACCTTCTGATTACGGTTTGATGGGAATGGCCATGATATTTATAGGTTTTGCCCAATTTTTAAATGAACTTGGAATCGGTACTGCTTTAATTCAGAAACAGAATCTACAAAGGATTGAAATAGATAGCCTCTTTTGGCTTGTTGTCCTTAACAGTTTATTCCTTTATTCAATTACCTTTCTTTCAGCCCCCCTCATTGCTCAATTCTTCAATGCGCCACGACTTATTTCGATCCTACGAGTCTTAGGGCTAAATTTTGTACTTGGGGCCTTAATAGCTATACCCTTTGCCCTTTTAACCAAAGAGCTCACATTTGACAAAAGATGTAGAGCAGAATTATTTTCTAATATCTTATCAAGTGTTACTGTTTTAATTCTTGCTCTGCTAAAATTTGGTGTATGGAGTTTGGTTTTCGGCTCATTAAGTAGAAATTTTTTGTTAATTCTTTTTTTAAACTATTATTCAAAATGGATACCAAAGCTTTGTTTCTCTATTAAGAAAGTTATAGAACTCCTTAAATTTGGTGCAAATGTTACTGGTTCTCGCGTCTTTTGGTACTTATATTCAAATTCAGACTACTTCATAGTAGGTAAAGTCCTGGGTGAAAAAATATTAGGATTTTATTCCTTGGCATTCCAACTTTCTTCTATTCCAATTAACAAAATAGCTTCTATAATAAATCCTGTTGCTTTACCAACTTTTTCTAAATTACAAAATGAGGAAGAGGAGTTGAAAAGATATTTTTTAAAATTCACTAGAGGTGTTAGTTTTATTACCTTTCCAGCATTAATAGGATTGATGTTTATAGCCGATGAGTTTGTTAACATAGTTTTAACAAAAAAATGGACACCTATAATTTTCCCATTAAGACTACTTTGCCTAGTTGGACTTATTAAATCCATGGCCTTTCTTATTCCTCCACTTTTAAATGCAAGAGGGAAAGCCTATTTAAACCTTCGGTATAGTCTTTTGTGTTTTTTAATATTACCACCTGCATTTTTAATTGGTAGTAAATTTGGACTTAAAGGTGTTGTATTAGCATGGATAATAGGGTATCCGTTTGTAGCTAGCTATATTTTTTATTTAGGATTAAAAGAGATACACTTGTCTTTATCAGAGTATATGAATAACATGATTCACATCATTATAAGCGTAATGGTAATGTTATTAGTTTTGTTAATCTTCAAACATACATGTGCACATATTTTAAATAACTGGCTGAGACTTATCGGTTACATATTTTTGGGTGCCTTATCTTACTTATCTACTTTAAGTATATTCTTCCCAATTGTGAAGAAAGATATTACTGCATTTCTTGTTTTTAAAACAAATATGCACCAATAGGCATAATTTAAAAGATTTAACTCAACTTTAACAGCAACCCCTCCCTGTCTACTGCAGGCAGAGGTAAAAAATGCCCAAATAAGACAATTTTGATTTTCAGGTGTCAAAGCTGGGTATTAACGTGCAAAACGTTTTAACGTTCCAACGTTTTAACGTGTAAACGTTTTAACGTCCTAACATGCTAACCTTATCCATCCTCATGCCCTGTTATAAAGGGGAAACTTTATAGGAAATTCTATTAAAACTGTAGAAAAAGCTTCCTATTCACTAATTACTAGGCACTAAAATGGCTATCCCCATTAGTGAAAGAGATATAAGAGTAAAGGCCCAAAAAGGCCTTTTTGACCTCCCATTCTATTTAATTTTAATTCATCTTTTCTTTGACTACGGCCGACCCCAAAGCTTTTTCCCCATTATTGGTGCCCTTCATCCAGGATATATATTACATACCTTACTCTTTTTGTGCCTCTTTTTAAAAGGTAAACTTTTAAATTTTAAAAACATCCAGACAAAATGCTTTTTAGGTTTGCTTTTATTGATGATGCTTCATGGCCCAATTGCGGTAAACAATTACTGGGCTTATCAAGTATGGAGAACCATTACTTTATATTTCATTGTTTATCTAAGTATTATAAGTTTTGTTGATTCGTTTCCTAAAATTGAAAAATACATCAATATATGGATAGTGATTAATTTACTTGGGGCGATTATTGGTATAAAAAATGGTGGTAAAATTCCAAATTCTGGTTTTATGGGTGATGAAAATGACTTTGCCTTAGTGATGAATATGGCCATTCCCTTTGCCTATTTTATGTTTTTGGAAACAAATTCTACAAAAAAGAAAATACTTTATCTTTCTGCTTGTTGCATTTTTATTGCCGCCAATGTGGCCTCCTTTTCTCGTGGAGGATTTGTCGGCTTAGTGCCTGTCATCCTTTATTGCTGGTATAAAACACCCAAAAAAGTTTTATCTACTGTAATTGTGGCCATTATGATAAGTATTCTCTATTTCAGTGCCTCTTCAAAATACTGGCAAGAAGTAAAAAGCATAAAAGAAGAAAATATTCAAAAAGGCACTGGAGAAGAAAGAATTTATCAATGGAAAATAGGTTGGAATATGTTTTTAGACAATCCTCTCATAGGAGTTGGTCAAGGGAATTTCCCCTTTAGATTTAGGGAATACGAAATAGCAGCTGGATTCTATGAAGGTTTACATGGACGTTCCAGAGCTGGGAGAGCAGCTCATTCTATCTATTTTACTCTAATCCCAGAATTAGGGATCCTAGGTATCTTACTGTTTGGGGGTATGATATACTTTTCTTACAAAGATTTAAAATGGATATTAAAAATAGAAAAAGATTTTCTTTTTAAACAGCAATCTGATAAAACAATTCAGAAATTACATAAAATAAGATTTATCATTTTTGGCATTACAGGTGCCATGCTTGGCTATTTAATATCTGGTATATTCCTTTCTGTCCTCTATTATCCCCATTTTTGGCTATTGATTGCTCTTTGCGTAGCTTTAAGAAATATAGTGCAAAATCGGGTATGAAAAATTAAAAATGATATCTAAATTTTTGACAAAATTATCACGTGCAAGGGATCAAGGTGGTATCATTAATTATTATTGGTCAAGACTACTTCAAGAAGTGGCGAAAAGAACAAAATCATCTTTTGGCAAGCCCACAGATGTTATAGTCCTTCTAACAAATCGTTGTAATGCCAGATGCTTACACTGTCATAGTTGGAAGCTCGATTTGAGAATTACTGAATTAACCACTAATGAATGGAAGAAAACACTTAAAGAATTGCGCAAATGGCTTGGCCCCATCTTTTTATCCATTACTGGTGGTGAAACTTTATTAAGAAATGACTCTGTAGAAATTGCAGAATATGCAGCTCAATTAGGCTTTTGGATAGAGTTTTTAACCAATGGCTATTTTATGGATAATAAAAAGGCTGTTCAATTAGTTAAGAGTGGTGTTAAAAGAATCAAAATTTCTTTAGATGGAAGTAAGTCTGAAATACATGATTTAATTAGAGGTAGAAGAGGATTTTTTGAAAAAGCCACAAAAGCATTAAAAACACTAGCAAAAGAAAAGCATAAAACAGGTAAAAAAATACAAATCTGGGCAAAAACAACCATAATGAGTCATAATGTCAAAGACCTTGCTAATATAGTACTTTTAGTTCAAAAATTAGGGATAGATGGTGTTGAGTTTCAGGCCCTTGAACCTGTTTATTATTCAGAACAATTAAATGACCCTAATTGGTATAAAGATAATCCCCTTTGGATAGAGGACAAGTTAACTATGATTGATTATCTTGAGAGATTAAAAACACTAAAAAAAGAGGGATATCCCATCCTAAACTCAATTGAAAACATAGAATTAATGAAACAATATTTCTTAAACCCTGATAAACTTGCATTTAAAATCCATAGCCATACGTATAAAAAGAAAAGACCAGAATGCACATCTTGGGTAGCTGGTCTCCAAATTATGCCAGATGGTGGCATGAAAATGTGTCATCGAATGGAACCATTTGCCAACGTCAAACAAGGCAATTTAAAAAAACTATGGAGAACAAGAAAAAGGTGCTGGAAAAGTGGCTGTGTATTAAATAGCAGTTAAAATGAGAAAAATAGATAAACCAATAAAACATATATACAAATGTGGCATTGATAACATGATTACCTTAATTACCACAAGGGTTGATAACAAAAATTTTGTTATGACAAGCAGTACAGTGGCAGAAGTTTCACATTCCCCACCCATTCTTGTAGTAAGTATATCACCAGAGCGTTACACTCATGATAAAATAATTAAAAGGGGAGCATTTGCAGTAAATATTTTAAGTATAAAGCAAAAGACTCTGGCTAAAATCTGTGGCGGTTGTTCTGGAAGAAATGTAGATAAATTTGAAAAATATAAAATTCCCTATCATATAAGTAAGGGAGGATTGCCCTTTATTGAAGGATGCTTTGCTAACATAGGCTGCAAATTGATTGCCACCCATAGATATGGAGACCATACCATCTTTGTAGGTGAAATGTTTGAAGCAGAAGTATATGGCGAAAGAACTACAAGACACTTACTTTTAAGTGATATGAAGCATCCTTTACCAAGTTGGCTATATAATTTTTTAAGAAAAATTCCCATATTACATAAATTAAAAAGAACACTTAAATTGTGAAATTCAAAACAGACATAATATTTTGGGCAAATATAAATCCTAATAAAAGGGGATCTTTTGAAGATTTTATCTCAAAACTTTCTAAAGAATGTAAAAAGGAAGGAATTAAAATAATATTTGTACTTGGAAATGATATATGTTCTATAGTAAAAAAACAATTCTTAGAAAATTTTGTCCAGTATGATTTAATTTCTTCAAAATCTAGCAATTTTTTAAAACAAGTAAGAAATATGGTTACTAAATATAAGCCTAAAATAATCCATTTTAATTTTACACCTTTTTGTCATCCAGCCATAATTTATTGTAAAAAAATAGTAAAGACCAAAATAATTTTTACCGACCATGATTCCCGAGAAAGAATTGGACAAGATAGCAGTATATATAATTACTTTAAGCTTTTAAGAAGAAGATTTTATGCTTATTTTGTTGATAAATTTGTAGCTGTGTCAGATTATATCAAAAATAACATTGTCAATGAGAGTCTTACAGAAAAAGACAAAAATAAAGTTGTTTTAATATACAATGGTGTTGATGTTGATAGATTTTCACCTTCAAAAGATAAAACAAAATTAAAAAGAGAATTCTTAGGTATAAAAGACACTACCAATGTTGTAACTTTTATAGGACAATTGATTTATGAAAAAGGAGCAGATTTACTTTTTGACTGTGCAGTGTCAATTCTTAGAGAAGGTTTGGATGTCTTATTCTTATTCATAGGTGATGGTGTTTTACATAATGAGTTAAAACATAAGGCAAAATCCTTATCTAAAAATATCCGATTCTTAGGTGTTAGAAATGATGTTGATAAACTTTTAAAAATTTCTGACTTATTGGTTCTTCCTTCTAGATGGGGAGAGGCCTTTGGATTGGCTATTGCCGAAGCCATGGCTTGTGAAATACCTGTCATAGCCACCAAAGTAGGTGCAATACCTGAGTTAGTTAATGATGAAACAGGTATATTAGTACCTGTGGAAGATGTGTTTTCACTAAAAAACAGTATTACATTTTTATTATCGCACCCTGAAAAAAGAAAATTATTAGGTCAAGTTAGCCGTGAAAGAGTATTACGCTTATTCAACATAGAAAAAATGGTCAAAAAGACAATATCCCTTTATCTAGAGCTTTTATGAACATCCTTTGGCTTTTACATATCTTACCCTATCCGCCAAAAGGTGGTGTTATGCAAAGAAGTTATAATTTAATTAAAGAAGTGGCGAAGGAAAATGAGGTTTATTTATTTGCCTTCAACCAAAAGGCATGGTTACCAACAAAAGAAGACATAATCAAAGCAAAAAAGGAATTTGAGCGTTTTTGCAAAAAAGTTGAAATTTTTGCACTCCCTTCGGACAAATCAAAATTTGCTTGGCATAAATTGGCAATAAAAAGCTTTTTTAGCAAAGATGCTTATACTATAAACCGGACAAAGTCAAAAATAATGGTGAAACTTAATAGTGCCAAAATACATTAAGTTATAAAATGATGAAAAAAATATTATTTATTTTTGGTACTAGACCTGAAGCTATTAAGATGGCCCCAGTAATAAAAAAATTCGAAAATTATATAAACACATTTAGACCTATTGTTGTTGTTACCGCTCAACATAGGGACATGTTAGACCAAATTTTGGAAATATTTCACATTAAACCTGATTATGATCTTGACATTATGCGAAAAAATCAATCTCTCGAAGATATAACTATTCGTTCTTTAAAAAGATTGACGAAAATAATTCAGTTGGAAAAACCAAAAATGATTTTAGTTCAAGGAGATACTACAACGACATTTGTTGGAGCTTTAGCTGGTTTTTATAATAAAATCCCAGTGGGACATATTGAAGCTGGTTTAAGAACTTATGACAAATTTCAGCCGTTTCCTGAAGAAATAAATCGAAAATTGACTACGGTGCTTGCAGATATTCACTTTGCTCCTACAAAATCCGCAGCAGAAAATCTTAAAAAGGAGGGAGTTCCTTCGTCTCAAATATTTGTCACAGGTAACACTGTAATAGATGCATTATTAGAAGTGGTTGGCCAAAACTATAAATTTAAAGGCTCTTTGGAGAGAATTATTAACAACAATTGTAAACTTATTTTAGTTACTACTCATCGTCGAGAAAATTTTGGGAAACCTTTAAAAAATATTTGTTTAGCATTAAATGAAATTACCCAAGAACTTGAAGATGTCCAAATTCTATTTTCAGTTCACCCAAATCCGAAAGTTCGAAACGTAGTGTTAAATGTACTTCATAATAACAAAAAAATTCATTTATTTCCGCCACTAGACTACGTAACGTTTGCACACCTTATGGCTAAAGCTTATCTAATATTAACCGATTCAGGAGGAATCCAAGAAGAAGCTCCTTCTCTTGGTAAACCTGTTTTAGTATTGCGAAATAAAACAGAAAGGCCAGAAGCAATTGAGGCTGGTACTGTAAAATTAGTAGGAACAAATGTTAAGAAAATTATAGAAGAGACTTGCAAACTTTTAAAAGATGAAAGTGAATATAATAAAATGGCTAAGGCTATAAATCCTTATGGAGATGGAAAAGCAGCAGAAAGAATATTTAATATAATTTGTGGTAAACTTGTTTAGTTAGAAAATGCAATTTTTAAAAAAAGAAAAAAAACTAAAAGTTTGTTATATTTATCAAGATCAATATCCGTGGGAAGTACGCACCGAAAAAATTGCCACTACATTGGCAAAAGAAGGTATTGAAGTTCATATAATTTGTGGAAATAGGAACGGTTTGCCTCGTAAGGAAAAAATCTTGCGAAATTTGTATATACATCGTCTGTCAAAAGGATTAAACAAATTAACTAATAATTTATTTAATTTTCCTGCTTTTTTTTCGCCTTTTTGGATTGCAAAAATTTTATATGTAGTAAGAAAATATTCTATTGATATAATTATTGTAAGAGATTTACCACTCTCCCCAGCAGCTTTTGCTGCAGCAAAGATTACCGGCAAGCCAATAATTATGGATATGGCTGAAAATTATCCTGCAATGATAAAAGACACTTGGATTTATAGAGGACCTAAGCCCTTGGATTACATAATACGAAATCCTATTTTCTTAAGATGGTTAGAAAAAATAGTTATTCCTTTGATGGATGGTATTATTGTGGTCTCTGAGTATAGTGCTAAACGTGTAAAAAAAATGATAAGAGATAATAAAAATAAAAATAAAATATGGATTGTTAGTAACACTCCTATGCTTGACACAATTAAAACTCAATGTATATCACCTTTAGCAAAAGAAATTCGTAAGCGTTCAAATTTCGTATTACTTTATGTAGGTGGACTTGAAGAATCTAGAGGACTTGAGAGCGGAATAAAGGCAATTCCATACCTTAGTAAAATTATACCTGATATTCTATTTGTGATTGTCGGCAAAGGATCGTCTGAAACAAAACTACGTAAATTAGTGAGTGAATTAAATATAAGCAAACATATTTTTTTCACTGGGTGGATACCGCATAAAGAGATTTCTTCTATTATAGCCAATTCTGATGTATGTCTCATACCTCATTATGTAACAGAACATACGGATACCACTATACCTAACAAGATATTTGACTATATGGCTCAAAAAAAGCCAATTGTTGTAACTCAAGCGAACCCTCTTGTAAAAATAGTAAAGACGGCAAAGTGTGGTTTAGTCTACTATGACAAATCTCCTCTAAGTTTATATAAAGCAATATTACAATTAGTAGATTCAAAATATAGAAAAAGATTAGGAATAAATGGTTGGATAGCTGTTCAAAAACGATTTAACTGGAATTATGACAAAAGGTACCTTTTTAAAGCTTTGGAATTTGTGCTCGGTTTAAGTATCAATTAGGATAAAATAAATGTGTGGAATATGCGGAATAGTTAGTCTCTCCAATCAGATTATTGAACAAAGTTTCATAAAAAAAATGTGCCATCAAATCTATCACCGAGGGCCTGATGCAGAAGGATATTATGTTAAAGAAAATGTTGCTTTAGGTATGCGCCGTTTAAGAATCATTGACCTTAATACTGGTGATCAGCCAATTTTTAATGAAGATAAAAGTATATGTATTGTATTTAATGGTGAAATTTATAATTTTAAAGAACTTAAAAAAGATTTAATTCAAAAAGGACATAAATTTTACACTCTTTCAGATACAGAGGTGATTCTTCATCTATACGAAGAATATAGTGAAAAATGTTTGGATAAATTAAGAGGGATGTTTACCTTTGCTATTTGGGACAAAAGAGAAAAAAAATTATTTTTGGCCCGTGACCGTCTGGGCATTAAGCCCCTTTATTATACTATTTTACCAAAACATTTCTTATTTGCTTCTGAATTAAAAAGCATTTTAATCTTCCCTGATATTAAAAAAGAACTTGATTTTACTGCAGTGAGTGATTTCTTCACCTTTCTCTATGTTCCCGCCCCCAGGACTATTTTTAAAAATATTTATAAACTTTTGCCAGGTCATTATTTGACAGTAAAAGAAAATGGGAAAATGGAAATTAGAAAATACTGGGATTTAAATTTTGAAGAAAAATCTTTAGGAAATGAAAATGATTATATAGAAAAATTTTTAGAATTATTTGAAGAAGCTGTAAAACTTCGTCTTATAAGTGATGTCCCTTTAGGCGCTTTTTTAAGTGGAGGCACTGATTCTAGCCTTGTAGTCGCTATGATGAGTAAATTATCAAATAAACCTGTTGAAACCTTTTCTATTGGTTATGAAGGTAGAGATAAATATTTTGATGAAAGACAATATTCAAGGATTGTGGCTAAAAAATTTAATACTCATCATCATGAATTCATCCTTAAACCAAACAACATTGATGAATTAGTTGAAAAAATCATTACTCATTTTGATGAACCATTTGCCGATGCATCAGCCATACCAAATTATATTTTATCAAAACAAACCAGAAAATATGTCATTGTCGCCCTCTCAGGCCTAGGTGGAGATGAATTATGTGCAGGATATGAAAGATACCTTGGCTGCTTATTAGCTGAAAAATACCGCAGATTACCGAGTTTTTTAACAAAAAAAATAATTCCTGCCTTAATAAACCATCTACCTGATTCAAGCCAAGGTAATCATTTTAATGAAAGATTAAAAAGATTTGTAAAAAGTGCTAATTATCCTTTCCTACAAAAATACTTTCAAATAGTAGCCACATTTAATGAAGAAGAAAAAAAACAGCTCTTTACGCCTGAGGTGCAAAAACTTATAGAAAGACCAAGTGATGAAATTTTTTATGATTATTGTCCAAGTACTAACCATCCTCATCTCAATAATATGTCACTAATTGATTTCAAAACTTACTTAGTAGATGATTTACTTACCTTAACAGATAGGATGAGTATGGCCCATGCCTTAGAAGCAAGAGTACCTTTTCTTGACCATAAGTTGGTCGAATTTTTCGCTACTATTCCTGCTCATTTAAAACTTAAAGGATTAACCAAAAAATATTTTTTAAAAAAAGCCGCCGAAAGACTTTTACCAAAAGAAGTTATTTATAGAAAAAAAATGGGATTTTCTGTGCCATTGGTTATTTGGTTTAGAAATGAATTAAAAGATTATATTAATGACATCCTTTCTGAAAAAAACATAAAAAGAGTTGGTTATTTTAATCATTCCTTTATCTTAAAAACCTTAAATATCCATCAAAATAGAAAAGCCAATTATGATGAAAAATTATGGGCTTTAGTTAATTTCATAAAATGGTATGATAAATATTTAAAATAACCCCTATCAACATTACTTGGCACAATAATTGCTTACTAAATCTTTGAGATTTGAAAAATCCTTTAGGAGGGGAATTATATATGAAATTTAAATTTTTCAGTTGGATAAGTATTTTGCTTTTAATATTCTTTCTTACTGCTGCATCGGTTAATGCAGCTATTTATTATGTGGATCAAAATCATCCCAAAGCAAGTGATGAAAATCCTGGAACAGAGGATTTGCCTTGGAAAACAATTAACAAAGCTGCCCAAACTTTAGAAGCAGGGGATACGGTTTTAATTAAACAGGGAGAATATCATGCAGGAGGAGACCCAGCAAAGTGGGCAACTCCTGCCCTTAATCCTGTAAACTCTGGAACCCAGACAAACCCAATTATTTTTAAGGCATATCCTGGGCATTGGGTAAAAATAAGGGGAAATCCAACGCCCATTGGAGCTAATAATAGAGACTACATAGTATGGGATGGATTTATATTAGAAACTGGGGAGGAAACTCTTAAAAGTGACCATCCGGAACGTGAGGGCGGGGTTAGAATTTCTAATGCAACGGGTGTGATTATTCAAAACTGCGAAATCATAGGGCATTATATTCCTACAACCGACAATCATAGTGGGATTTCATTAGGTAATACTTATAATACAATTATCCGGAACTGCATTATTCATGGTTTTAAAGGAGACAGTAAGAACTCTGCCGGCATTAAGTATTACGATAATAAAAATGTCACAGTAGAAAACTGCGAAATCTACGATTGTACAACTGGGATTCATGATAAAAGGGATGGGGAGAATAATATCTATCGATACAATATCATCCATGATTGCTATGTTGCCTATCGTGGCAATAGCGCTGGTGGTGGCCCTGAGGATGGGCATGATAACTGTAAGTTCTACCAAAATATTATTTGTGATTGCTCCTACGGAGGAATAGAGGTAGTCTCACATGTTCGAAATTTTGAAGTATTCAATAATGTCTTTTATAATATTACTTCTGATGGAATTGCCTATGCACTTGGAGAGTCTTCAATAGAGGCATATAACAATATCTTCGTAAATGTAACGGAAAAATCGTATACCACTTCTGTTACTCAAAAAATCACCTATTCTGACTACAACGATTTTTATCAATCTGGAGGATTTGGCTCATATGCTACACTTACAGAATGGCAATCCGCTACAGGCTTTGACCTCCATTCTATCGAAGCCGACCCTCTCTTTGTCAACCCCGAAGCAGGTGATTTTCATTTAAGATCAGATTCACCTTGTATTAATGCAGGTATAGACAGGCAGGATTATGATGGGGATGAAGATACTACAGAAAGAATCAATATGGGTTGCTATATTACAGGCAATGAAATCATTGGGCCGATTTTGAATCAGGGGCCACAGGTGAGCAATGAATCACCCGCCAGAAATGCCACAGATGTGCCTAGAAATACTAATATCTCTTTTGATATCACTGATTCAGACGGAGTAAATCAATCCTCTATCTCAGTGAGTGTAAATGGAAATAATGTCACCTCAAGTTGCGCCATTACTGCCATTTCAAATGGTTTTCATGTCCTCTATGACCCACCCCAGGATTTTGATTATCGGCAAGATATAACTGTTTTAGTCACGGCCACGGATGGCCTTGGCAATACAACAAATGATTCCTGGTCATTTAAGATAAAGCAGTTATCGGATGTGATAGGGTTTGACGCCTCTCTGAATGGGAGTTCAGTAAAGCTTACCTGGGAGGTGCCAGATGACCCTGACTATGCAGGGGTTGAGATAAGATGTTTTTCAAGTCCAGACCACAATTATGAAGTATACCCTGCAAATCATACAGAAGGCACCTTTGTTTGCCGAGTGAATAAACCTGGTGAGTCTTGTATTCATAATGGTGTAATAGAAAACCATCGCTATAATTATTCTGCCTTCTCTTATGATGCCCAAAACAATTATACCGAAACAGTGCATACCCATGTCATTGTTGATGTGTCACCAGTTATTTCTGAGGTCGACTCTCAACCATCCACTAACAGTGCAGTCATTACCTGGACCACAGATGAGCCAGCTACTTCCCAGGTAGAATATGGGCTAAACACAGATTACGGCTCTTTAACTGATCTGGATAGCAATTTGGTCACCAGCCATTCGGTTACTATTACCGGTTTAGTTCCAGAAACCTTATATCATTATCGGGTTAGGTCTCAAGATGCCAATGGCAATGAGGCCATCTCAATCGATCATACCTTTACTACTCATCCTTTAGAACCAGGCACCTACACAGTAATACTTGGGGATACCCCTGATAGTGATTATCCAGGCACTTTAGAAGATACCTTTATCAATATCAATGAAGAAAATAACTCCAATTCTCAGTATCTCAATACCTACACCTGGCCAGAAAATTCTATAGCCAATGCCATTATAATGAAGTGGGATTTATCAAACATACCCAGTTCTGCAACTATCCATAATGCTACATTATATCTATACCTAAGTCGTATGGGTGGCGATGGTGGAGATGACCTTTATGACCTCTCTGTCCACAAAATCATCAATTACAATCCTGTAATTTCTGCGTGCAATGGTTACACCTATGATGGAATTAATCCCTGGACTCCTTACAGTGGACTTTACAATGACATCCCTCTTGCCCAGGCAGATATTGCAGAAGCAGAGGACACAAAATCCATAGACAAGACCTATGGCTACAAATCCTGGAGTGTTACCAATATGGTGCAGGAATGGGTATCTAATCCTGACTCTAACTATGGTATGTTGGTCAATTCAGACCCTGTAGCCTCTCAAGATAGCAATAGATACTTTAGCTCTACAGAATCTCCAAACCCTGACCAAAGGCCAAAATTAGTAATCACTTACACTATAAGTAATGCAGAACCAGACATCACTCCACCAGGTGAGGTCTCAAGCTTCAGTGTCACTCCTGGTAATGGTCAGATTACCTTAAGCTGGGTCAATCCCACAGATGATGACTTTACAGGCACCATGATTCGTTACAGAACAGATACTTATCCAACTAACTTTAGTGATGGAATCCTGGTTTGCAACAAAACTGCTTCTCCTGGCTGTAGTGACAGCTTCATTCACACTGGGTTACAAAATGGCACAACTTACTATTATTCTGCTTTCACCTATGATGAGGTGCCTAACTACTCTGAAGGTGTGCACATAAGCGCCACTCCTACAGAACCTAGCCCGCCGCCAGATACCACTAACCCCACGGTTACCATAACTCAGCCTACATCAGCAGATACCTATTCCACCCAAAATAGTTCAATAACTCTGGGTGGCACTGCCTCAGATAATGTAGGAGTAACCAGCATTACTTGGGAAAATAACCGTGGTGGCAATGGAACAGCCTCAGGAACAGACAATTGGAGCATTCCTAACATCTCATTACAAGAAGGTGAAAATGTAATTACTGTCACTGCCCATGATGAGGCTGGAAATACTGCCACTGATAGCATAACAGTAACCTATACCAACCCGCTGGCTATCACTACTGAAAGCCCACTCCCAGATGCCATGGAAGGGGAAGAATACCACATCCAACTCAAAGCCACTGGAGGCTCAGAATAGCTTTGGGGTCAAACCTACAAAATACAGTTAAGAAAATAGAAAACAGGAAACGGAAAATAGAAATTCCCATTTTCCATTTCCCAGTTCCCAGTTCCCATGTGCTAACATTCCAACGTGTTAACGTTTAAACGTGTGAACGTTCTAACGTGCAAACGTTCTAACGTCCTATTGTAAATGAGATTGAGAATAAAAACATAATAATTTATTATTTTATTAATTAAAAGGAGTTAAACATGGCTACTAAAATACTGACAATAGCGGTTTCAGAGGAAATTTGGAAGAAAATTAAACAAATCGCGGCTTTACAGGGAAAAAGTATATCAGCCTTGATGAGAGAGCAAATAGAAAAATTTTTAGGGGAAGAAAACAGATATACAGAGGTTCATGAAAGGATTGCAAAGATAGCCAAGGAGAACAGGGGTAAGTTAGAAAAGTGGGAAAGAAAAGAGCTTTACGATGTATAAAATTTCTTTTTGGGATGCATTGATAGTGGCAGCAGCTCAAAGAGCAGTGTGTAAAATCCTTTTTACAGAAGATCTTTCTCACGGGATGAAAATAGCAGGTATAGAAATAGTTAATCCATTTTTTAAATTCGCTGTTTTGTAGTCTCCTCTCTTGTTATTTTGAAATTCTTCCTTCGTGCTAACGTGTCAACGTTCAAACGTGTTAACGTGCAAACGTTTTAACGTGCAAACGTGTGAACGTTCTAACGTTCCAGAGAAATATGGAAGAGAAGTAAGAGTTGATTTGAAAGAAGCAAGAAAAAGAGCTGAAGAGTTGATAAAGTTTGGCTTTGGAATTGCAGATGCAGCTCATGTGGCATTTGCAGAAATGGTGGGAGCTGAATTTATTTCATGTGATAAAAAGCTTGTAAGAAAATGTAAAAGGTATAAAATAAGAGTTTGGTGCAGTAATCCTGTAGCTTTTTGTGTAAAGGAGGATTTAAAGTGAAAACCGAGAGATATATGGATGAAAATACATTAATTAGAAAGTCTATAAAAGTCCTAATAGATACTTTAGGTCCTGTAGAAACTGTCAGATTTTTAAATTTGCCAAGAAAAAAAAGAGTTGAAAGTGTGAAGCGTCATAGAGAGTGGCAAAAAACGCTGGATAAAAATAAATTTTTTGACGAGATTTTTGGTAAGTAAATAAGTAAATTGTTATTTTCATCCGTTGTGAATTATGGCTAGCTTTGGTAGCTTTGGGGTCAAACCTACAAAATACATTTAAGAAAATAGAAAACGGAAAACAGAAATTCCCAGTTCCCAATTCCCATTTCCCATTTCCCAATTCCCATTTCCAACATTCCAACGTGTTAACGTTTAAACGTGCAAACGTTCTAACGTGCAAACGTTCTAACGTTTTACATACATAGCATGGATTATAGAATATGGAGTAGAAGAGCTAATATAAACCACAACATTCATATTATTAGTCATTGCTGTTAGGGCTGTGGCCAGCATTTCCTTTTTTTGGCTATCACGAGCTATAAACCACTTATTTTTAAAAGCCGGAGAGTCAGCAGTGTCTGACAATTTAATATAACAATGTTTCCCCCAACCAGCACCAGCCATATTAACTGTGCAAGTATACCATTCGCCAGCATGAACGCTTACAACAAAAACCGCCACCATGCTAAATACTAATACTATTGCCAAAAATACCTTCTTTACTCTCATATCATCCTCCTCTTTTTATTATTTATTTAAAAAGCATTAAAAATCGCCATCTATTTATAAATAATCAGGTGGTGTCGGTTCTATACTTTTTATCTCAATTTCATTTTGTTGTTTTATAATTTCCTCCATCTCCCTTACAGTAAACCCTCTTTCACCTGAGTGCTCAGGTGGGGTTACCTCCATATCTTCTATATCCATATCCTTTTGCTGGCTAATAATGCTTTCTACTTTTGCTAAAGTAACGCCTCGTTCACTTGGTTTTTCAGGGGGTGTAACCTCAATTTCTGTTGGGTCTATCTGATTTTGTTGATTAATAATCTCTTCAACTTCTGCCAAAGTAAGCCCTTTTTTACCATCTTCAGGAGGGATTGCCTCTATGTTTCTTGGATCAATCTTTTCTGCCTGCTCAAGACTTTTTGCAACATCAGCCAAGCTAATGCCTATTTCACCATTCCCTGGGGGTGTGACCTCAATCCAATCTTTCTCTTCTGGGAAATCAGCTTCAAATTTGAATTTTGCCTTCTTTCTTTCATGTGAAATGGGCATTTCCTTTAAAGGTTTATCCCTTCTTAGGAAAGGACCAATGTCTCTAGATGGTTTACCTAACCTAATAGTAATAATAAATATTACTCCAAGAGAGATAAACACTATTCCCAAAATCCATGTTCTCATGCAACTCTCTCCCAATTTACCTCTTTTATCTAATCATTCCCCAAGCAACAAATACAACCAAGGCATGGGCTTAACTTCTGAAACATTACAATTGCTGCCAGGTGTGGCCATAGCTTTAGCCGCCTGTGAATAATTTCCTGCCTCATCATAAGCAAAGGCCGCATAATAATATTGATTACAATTTTGTAATCCTAAGTGCAGAATGCTAACCTCAGCACCTGGCGTTACATTAATATTATCAAGCAAGATAGCATCATCATCGTTGTAATCTATCGGGTAAGTATTATTCTTATATAAAACCAAGATGCCAACCAGGTCTTCATCCTCTGGATTTATCCAAGAGAGTTTTATTTGTCCATCGCCCGGTGTAGCAGTAAAATTGGAGGGTTTACTTGGTGGTTGAACGTCCTGTTCTTTTACAGTCAGTGTAAAATCCTTAAAGGCTTCATTGGATGCAGAGTCGGTTACTTTAACTTTAAAGGTATATGTACCTGCCTTTGTGGGAATGCCAGAGATAACACCATCGGTGCTTAAGTTCAAACCCGGAGGAAGATTGCCTGAAACAACTGAAAAGGTGTATGCTAAACTTAAAGAATGAAGGATAAAAAATGAACTTAAAAAAGATATTAAAAAACTCGCTATTTTGCAAAATGCACGCATGGTCACTCCTTCCTGATATTCTATGAATTATAAGAGCAATAAGCGTGCCAATTTGCCCTGTTTCGTGTAAACGTGCCAACGTGTTAACGTGCTAACGTTCTAACGTGGATAAAGAAGGAAAGGGAAACGGGAAACGGAAAATGGAAAACGGAAAACGGAAAACGGAAAACGGAAAATGGAAAATAGAAAACGGAAAATAGAAATTCCCATTTCCCAGTTCCCAGTTCCTAATTCCCAGTTCCTAATTCCCAGTTCCTAATTCCAATGTGCCAATTTGCAAACGTTCAGACGTTCTAACTTGCAAACTTTCTAACTTACAACTGTGTAATGCCTCAATCAAAAAGAAGACTAGAATTGACTAGAGACTAAGGACTAGGGACTAAGCACTAGGGACTAAGCACCAAGCACTAAGGACTAAGCACGTCTCATCGTTCCAACGTGCTAACGTGCAAACGTTCCAACGTGTAAACGTGCAAACGTGCAAACGTTCTAACGTAAATTGTAGGTTTGACCCCCAAATGCCCCCAAATGAATATGTAGGGTATTTCCTACACTACTACACTAACTAAAGGTTACAAGGCCATTAGTTTAAATGCGTAGGTTTTTTATACGGAGCAATAATTAATAAAAGAGTCCCAAGTATACTGAATAACGTTAAAAAGCAGGCATGTATGAATTTTCATACAGTTTAGAAAACATTACAATGTTTACACATTGGATTTTAACAGGGAGGCCGGTATCATGACTGGTATTTTTTCCTTGACAAACCAAGGTTCATTATTTTATATTGATTTTAAGAAATTTTCCTGCATTATAGGCCTTGTTAAGTTGAAGAAATTTATTTTTATAGTAAGTGTTATTTTTTTAATCAGAGGGTTATACCTTACAAGATATGTAAATGCGGGAAAGTTTATATTTGTCCCTGGCTTTTCAATCTATGAAATTTATGATGATAATATCTTCTTTTTGGAAGAAGACCGGATTGATGATTTAATTACTGTGGTTTCCCCAAGCTTTGTGAGTTCTTATGAAACTAAAAAAGCAAAGGTATCTGCAACTTATATGTCAGGTTTTGAATTTTACTCTAAATACCCTGAATTAAACACCACGATGAATCAGAATGCTTCCTTAAGATTAAATATCACACCCACAAAGAGAATAACTCTGGATGTAATAGATAATATGTCTTACTATGCTGCTGAATATGGTAGGGGATATGGCGCATGGGGGGGTGGATTAGGCTACTTTGGATATTATGGGAGGTATAGAAGGACAGAATACTTAGAGCTGCCAAGGGAAGAGAGGATACGGACCTATTTAGATATGCTCACCTATCCCACTGATTATTGGAGTAATTCTGCAGATGCCACTCTACATTATAGGGTTTCTCCTAGTATTGATACTTATGCAGGATACTTTAATAGGTTCTATAAATATCACGAGAGAGAGAGGAGGCCATTTCCCTATGCTTTAGAAAATAGTTGGGAACAGGGGGGAAGGACAGGTATAGACTACAGAACCAGTCCAAGAAATACCTTTAACCTGGAGTATGAATACCGGAGATTTTCCTATACTAGGGAGATAGACACAGAGATTCATACTGCTACTATGGGATGGAGACATGAAGTTTCACCCACTTTGTTTTGGGAAATTAGTGCTGGGCCTTTGTTTATTTCTTGGGGAGATGGAAATGGGGATGAAACAAACTGGCATGCATCTGCTGAAATTAGCAAATCCTTTAAGAGAATTGATATTGGGTTAGGATATACAAGGGATGTAAGCACTTATGGAGGGATGGGAGGGACAGGTATCTATCAAACCTGGTGGGGAGACATTACCAGCAGAATTACCCCTCATTTTACTGCA
Source organism: Candidatus Desulfofervidus auxilii (assembly GCF_001577525.1). Classification (GTDB taxonomy): domain Bacteria; phylum Desulfobacterota; class Desulfofervidia; order Desulfofervidales; family Desulfofervidaceae; genus Desulfofervidus; species Desulfofervidus auxilii. Next base: position 413,975 of record NZ_CP013015.1, read on the forward strand.
AGTTTAACAGGAAATTATAGCAGACAGAAACCAATTGCAGAAGGTGAAGGGGATTACTATCAAAAAATGCACTACTATACTGTGGGATTAGACCTTACTTATCTTTTTACCCCTCGCTTGATCGGATTTTCTTCTTATTTTTATACCCACCAGTATTTAGAAATAACAAAGGAGAATTTGGATTATCATCAGGCAATGTTGGCATTGAGTTATAGCTTCACGCGGTGGTTAAGTGGGCATTTCCAATATATTTATTCAAATTTTAGTTATCCACTTTTTTATAACGCCACTGAGGAGGATGTAAGCGTTTATGACAATAGAGTTATGTTAGGGCTTTCACTCACCTGGCCCTGGGCTAAAGTCCCTATAAGACCCCCCTCCCCTCCTCTGACCCAGGGAGTTGGGCGTTGATTTTCTTAAAATCAATGGCGGATTTTGGGCCTCTTCTTAATTGCTAAGAGCTTGCCTTTATGCTAAGCTAAAAAGAAGAGCATCCATTAACAAATCAAGTGTTTAATTATGTATAAACACTTTTATGGTCTTAAAAAAGAACCCTTTAATATCACACCTGACCCTAACTTCCTTTATCTCAGTCCTACTCATCGTGAGGCCTTAGCACAGATAATCTATGGTGTGAAAGCTAAAAAGGGATTTATTGTGATTACTGGTGAGGTAGGTGTGGGAAAGACCACTGTACTTAATGCCTCCCTAAAAAAATTAGAAGAAAACGGTAGCATTACCGCTTTTATCTTTAACCCTGAACTAAAACTAATGGACTTTTTTTATATTATCTGTAACGAGTTAGGACTTCCTAAACCAAGAACCAAGGCTGAATTTCTCATTAATTTAAACGATTTTTTGATTGATTGCCTAGCCAAGGGAAAGGGGCCTGTAGTGCTTTTTATTGATGAGGCCCAGAGGTTAAGTAGTAAACTTTTAGAGGAAATAAGGCTGCTTTTAAACTTAGAAACCGGTGCTGAAAAGTTGTTACAAATTGTGCTTTCTGGTCAACCAGAGCTTTGGGAAAAAATAAATTCAACAGAACTCAGGCAGCTAAAGCAGAGAATTAGCTTAAGGCATACTATCAAGCCACTAAATAGCAAAGAGGTAAAAATGTATGTTAAGGAAAGATTGACCAAGGCTGGCGGGAGAGATGATATATTCAATGACAAAGCAATAGACAAAATCTATAAGTATTCTGGTGGGATTCCTCGATTGATAAATATAATATGCAGTAATGCCCTGATTACAGGTTATGTTGCAGAAAAAAAGGTCATTAATGCTAAAATCATTAAAGAAACAGTGAATGACTTAGATTTAGTAAGCCATAAACCTAAAAGGAGTTGGTTCCTTTTCAAATGGTAATGGTCACCCATCTTATCGGTTCTGGCCAACCCTTTTATGGCTCACCACATGGCCAGGCTAAATATCGGTCACCATTCTTCTTATTGTTTTTTTCCTCTTTGCCGACAGGCATCCCTGCCTGGCGTTTCGGGCAGGAATGCTCCTTTGGTGGAAGAGCTGTCCAATATACCCATTTTTACTGCATTTTCTTCTTCAGATAAAACCAAAATAGCTGTTTTGCTGTCAAAGTTGAGCTTAAGCTTGAAAGGGCAACACTCTGCTTGATAGTGAATTTTTGAAATCGAACCGCTCTTGACAAGTACTATTTAACTTGATAATTTTAGATTATTGGGCGGGTAGCTCAGCGGGAGAGCGTCGGCCTTACAAGCCGAAGGTCACAGGTTCGAAACCTGTTCCGCCCACCATGCGGGGTCGTAGTTCAGATGGAGAGAACGCCGGCCTGTCACGCCGGAGGTCGTGGGTTCAAGTCCCATCGGCCCCGCCATAAAAAGACCATACTCTATCTCCCATTCCAAAGTCCGCTATTATTCTAAAAGGTGAAATACACTTGCGGGTTATAGGGTCTAACCTACAATTTATACGTTTGCACGTTAGAACGTTAGCACATGGGAACTGGGAATTGGGAATTTCTATTTTCCGTTTTCTATTTTCTTAACTGTATTTTGTAGGTTTGACCCCAATCCCGCCAATTCCGGAACCAATTCCGGAATTGACAAGTAATAAATTTTAAATATAAAAAAGAATAGTTTGGCAATGTCAAATGTTGGCATACAATCATTAAATTTAAAGGGAGGTTAAAATGCGACCTTTAAAAGCAATGTTGGTTATAGGGATTATGGTTTTTTTCACTTGGGTTAGTGTGTCAACTGTGAATGCAGGAACCTATATTGGAGATTATTGTTGGCGGGGTGAAGTTACACATAATGGGGACACTGATACTGGCATTATTCAAGTTGCCGTTACAGATATGGGAAACGGCCATTATTTTCTAAATGGAAAAGTTACTGAAGAAGGCGAGCCAACAATACAAGCTACACATGGCAATGCAGAGATAGCTGGTAATAAAGTGTATTTGACACTTAATGTTGCGCGGGCAGACCATGAGGAAATGTGTGCAGATACAATATATATAGTCCTAGATTGGCCCAGTCTTAATGGTACCTTTGAAGTTATTGGGATATGTTATGAATATGATTCGCAAGAAATAGAAAGAGAACACGTTGGCCCTGGGACGGTAACTTTTATAACGTGTCCATGATTCAAAATTTAGAATTTAAGAATTTAGGGTCAAACCTACAATTTATACGTTTGCACGTTAGAACGTTAGCACATGGGAACTGGGAAATGGGAATTGGAAATTTCTATTTTCTATTTTCCGTTTTCTATTTTCTTAACTGTATTTTGTAGGTTTGACCCCATTTCCGCTACAAAATCTTGAATATTCTCTGATTTTATGCTAGTTTCTTGTTTCTTGTATATAAAAGGTGGGAGTGTTATTTAGTGCGCCCCAAAAACTGTGAGATAAGTGAATATTCCACGTATTTTAAAATTGTTATCCTCATTTTGGGCTTTTTTCTATCTTCTTGCAGCACTACAAGATATATCACTCAAACAAAGAGAAGTGTGATTGAGCAACTTCTGCTTACTAAATCTATTGATAAAGCCGTTGCAAAAATTGATAATCTTAAAATCCAGGGTTCAAAGGTTTACATAGAGATTGTTTCTTTAGCACCTGCTGAGGAAAATTATTTAAGAAAGGCAGTCTCCCTTTGGTTCTTACAAAATAAGGCAGTGGTTGTGGAAACAAAAGATAAGGCTGATTATATAGCTTCTATACTAGTTAAATCAGTGGGCACAGATAAAATTGATACTAACTATTTAGGAATTCCATCTTTGCCTGTGCCATTTGTGGGAATTTTCACCCCTGAAGTGGAAATACTGGCTAGTAAGCACCAAAAGGGATATACAGAAATGCAAATTACTCTTTGTTATGCATCTACAGGAGAATTTATTTATAAGACCAAACCATTGATTGGCAAAACTCATTTTAGCACTTACAAGATTTTTTTGATTCCTATTAGACAAGATGATATCTTTTGAATTCTTGGGTAAGTTTACCTCTTCAAACCTCACACTCCATTTTTATACCAGCGGTAAGTGAAGACAGAACCAAAATCTGCTAATAAAATTTACAAAAATGCTTCCACTCTGTTTCGGCCCTTTTCTTTTGCTTTATATAAAGCCTTATCTGATGCCTTGATTAAGGCTTGTTTATCCTCAATTTCAGCATGAGGGATGGCTGCTACTCCAAAACTCATGGTAATAGAAATATGCCCAGTGGGAATCTTAAAGGGGTGTTCAGCAACAGCCTTTCTCAATCTTTCTGCCACCTTAATTGCCCTAGACAGTTCAGTGTGTGGCAAAATAATAGCAAACTCCTCCCCCCCATATCGAGCAGGGGTATCAATCTCCTTTCGTGTTGACCCCCTGAGCATAGAACCTATCCCTTTAAGGATAATATCACCTGCTGCATGTCCATAGGTATCGTTAATCTTTTTGAAAAAATCTATATCCATCAAGATGTTGGATAATGGAAGTTTATATCTTTTAGCCCGAGCAAACTCTTCGGCCAGTTTGTCTTGATAATATCGGTGATTGTACAAACCAGTCAGTCCATCCCTATCAGCCATTTTGCTCAGCTTTTTTGTCTTTTCTAACAATTCATCATGAAGTGTTTTTAAACGCAGTTGGGTATTGACCCGCGCAATTAGTTCCCCAGCATCAAAGGGCTTTGTAATGTAATCCACAGCCCCTAATTCTAGCCCTTTAACTTTATCTACTGCCTCTGTCTTGGAGCTGAGCATAATCACTGGAACGTCAGAAGTAGTTTGGAACTGCTTTAATCTTTGAAGGGTTTCATACCCATCCAAATTAGGCATAACTACATCAAGCAAGATTAAATCAGGCTTCACCCTTTTTACCTCTTCCAGTCCTTTTAACCCATCAGGTGACCAAATTACATGAAATCCCTTTGGGTCAAGGATCTGACGGCAAAACTGGGCTATCAACTTACTATCATCTATGATTAGAATAACGGGTTTTCGCATTTTTCTTTATTCTGAGTAATCTTTCTGTATATCGTGCTTCTACATATTTAAATTCAGTGTATTGTTGAGGCAATAATTTTTTCACGAAGACCTTACCTGTATCACTAAAAAAATACAATTTACGCCCAAAATCCCCCCCTACATCTTTACTAATGATAGGGATTTGCTCCATTTTAAGAAAATGATTTATAAATTTGATGTTAAATTGAGGAATGTTATCATGAGAAAGCCGATAATTTAATAATCGTCCGCCCCCAAAAACCTTGGCTTTTAAAAGTTGCCTCTGTCCTCCTGATTTCATAATTTCAGCTATAAGGAGCTCCATAGCATATAAACCATAACGCCCCATCTCCGTGGTTAAAATCTCGTGAGATTTAAGGGAAGCAGGGAGCATAAAGTGATTAACACCTCCCACTGCATGAACAGGGTCATATAAACAAGTACAAATACAAGAGCCCACTATGGTTGAAATAATTTCTCCTTGAGTAGAAATATAGTATTCTCCTGCTTCTATAACAATTACCGGCCTTTGATATTTTGAACTAAAGCATTTATACATTTTTTTATGTTTCTAAAGGTTTCTTTCGGTAAATACTAGGTGCAAATAATAAAAAAGGAGCATTATTAAAAGCTAACAGAGATTCCGCTTGGCCTAAAAAGAGAAAACCATCTTCAGAGAGGGTCTTATAAAAACCCTGGATTACTCTCTGCTTTACCTCTAAATCAAGATAAATAATCACATTTCGGCAAAAAATAATATCAAATTTCCTTTCAAAAATAAAAGAATCTGTAGATAAATTGAAATATTTAAATACAATTAGTTTCTTAAGGATATCTTTAACCTTGAATAAATCTTGCCCTTTAACCTTTTGAAAATATCTCTTACCATAGCTAGAAGGTAGAGAGGCTATTTCCTTTGATGTATAAATGCCTGACTTGGCCTTATTTAGGGCTTTCATATCTATATCAGTAGCTAATATTTCAATCTCCCACTGGGGATAAATGCTAAAGTAATCATTTGCTACCATAGCCAGAGAGTAAGCCTCCTCACCACTGGAACAACCTGCACTCCATATATAGAGCTTAGGTATTTTTTGCTTTGCTATTGCTTTTTTCAAAAAATAGGGGAATACCTTATTGGTTAAGTATTCAAAGTGCTCTTTTTCTCTAAAAAATTGAGTTTTCCCGGTAGTGATTAAACTTATCATGTGCATCATTTCTTTTTGGCCTGCAGGGTGCTTAGTTAGATAATTATAGTATTCCTCAAAGGAGTTAAGGCGAAGGGAAGTTAGCCGTTTTCTGAGCCGAGAGACTAAAAATGGTTTTTTATATTCAGCAAGACAAATGCCTGTTTGCTGATAAATAAAGGTTTTTAAAAGCTTAAACTCAGTATCTGTAAATTCAAGACCATAGTTCATTTTATACTATCTATTTCTTCTAATTCTTCTATACTTAAAATTTTATCTAGGTCTAATAAAATAATCAAATCGTCATTCTTTTTACCAAAGGCTTTAATAAAATCTGTTCTGACCTTAGGACTTAAAGGTGGACTAAGCTGGAGATTGGCTTGTTCTAAGTATATTACATCAATTACATCATCTACTAATACCCCCATGACCCTTCCTAAGATTTCTACTACTACAATTACACCTTTAGTATCGTCTTTTCTGGGTTCCAAATCAAATTTAGCTCTTAAGTCAAAAATAGGAAGGATTGTCCCCCGAAGATTGATTATACCTTTTACTACAGGTGAAAGCCGGGGTATACGGGTAGCTCTCTGGAATCTGGTTACCTCCTTTACTTTAAGTGCGTTCACCCCATATACCTCATTTGCCAGATAAAAAGTAAGGTAATAGCCTTCTACCTGCTCTGCTGTCTTTTCCTTATTTTCTTCCATTTTTAAAATTCCTCAAATTTATCTTCTAAATCTAAGTCAGGAGGACCACTTCCCATTTCTTCTTTTGGTTCAGCCTTTTTTACTAACTCTTCAGGCAAAGACCGGGGCTGAGTTTCTTTAGTGGACATTTCGGAGGTAATAAATCCTCGAGTCAACTCTAATAAAACTTCTGCTTCATCTGCTAGTTTTTCACTTGCCGAGGCAAGTTCTTCCACAAAGGCAGCATTTTGTTGTATTACCTTATTTATCTCCATCACCGTTTTATTTATTTGTTCAATTCCTTCTGTTTGTTGTCCACTTGCTGAAGTAATTTCAGCTATGACATCTGATACTTTGGTAATATGACCAATAATTTTTTGTAAATTCTCAGATGTAGAGTTAACAAAGCTTATTCCTTCACCCACCTTGACTGCACTTTCTTCAATTAGGGCCTGAATATCCTTGGCTGCCTCTGTACTTCTGATAGCTAAATCCTTTATTTCTGCAGCAATAACAGCAAATCCCTTCCCTTGTTCTCCTGCCCTTGCAGCTTCCACCGCGGCGTTTAAAGAAAGAAGTTTGGTCTGGAAGGTAATATCGTTGACTAAATTGACAATCTCTGTAATCCGATTACTTGTTTCCTTAATACGTTCCATAGAAGATATGGCATCCCCAGCTACTTTACCTCCTTCTTTAGCTGCATCTACGGCCCACTTTGCCAATTCATTAACTTTAGCGGTATTTTTTGCATTTTGATTTATGATAGCTGTCATTTCTTGAATAGACGCACTCACTTCCTCCACTGAGACTGCTTGTTTTTGTGTCCGCTCGGAAAGGTCTTGATTGTTGGCCGAGATCTCAGATGCCCTTTCAGCTACAGCTAAGGCTTCTTCCTTGGCTTGTTGAATAATATTAGACATATTATCTAGCATTTGGTTAACGTGTTGAGCTAGCCTATCCATCATATCTTCTTTACCTTCTATTTCTGCCCTTCTTGTTAAGTCCCCTTTAGCTATCTTACCCAAGAGCTCAACCAATTTCTCCACTCGTTTTTCCAAATAAAGCCTTTGCGCTTCTTCTCTAGCAGCCGCTTCCTTTATAGTCTTTTCAGCCTCTACCTCCATAGTAATATCTCTGATAAAATGGAACCCACCCCATATCTTACCTGTAGAATCTTTCAGAGGTGCCCCACTAGTGATTACAGGAACTTCTTTGCCATCCATTTGTCTTACTATACCCCTTTTGCCTATAATAGTCTCCCCGCTTTGAACAGCCTTTTTAAAAAAACAATCGGTTTCGCAGAAATCGCTTTTGATTATTTCATAGCATTTCTTTTTTCCTTCTACTTCTGACTTACTGTATCCTGTCAATTTCTCTAAGGCTTTATTCATATAAGTAACAGTAAAATTGGGGTCTGTAATAAAAAAAGGTTCCGAGATACTAAATTTTAGACTATTAGCATATTCAATCTGATCCTTGATCTTTTTAGTCATGATATTGAAATTCTTAATCAAAATACCAATAGAGTCTTCTCTATCGGTAGTCATAGAAACAGAGAAATCGCCTTTAGCCACCCGGGCTGTCTTTTCAGCTAGTTCTCTAGTAGGTTTAGAAATCCATTTCACGGAAAAAAAGGAACCAAGCAAAATAAGAGCCAAAATACCCATAACACCAATTAACAAATTCTGATTTCTTAAACTGTGGATGGTATTATAAATACCAGCAATAGACTGTTTTACCACCAAAGCACCTAGGACCTTTCTTGAACTGCCATGACAATGATAACATCCCTTTTCATTTAAAATGGGCAAAAGTACTGTAAGACCAGGTTGTTTACCTATCTTTTCCTCAAAGGCCATAGATGGCGCATGTCCTGTTTCAAGCATTTTTTCTAACTGTTTTATGGCCTTTTCATTAAAAATAAATTCAGAAAGCGAAAGGTTAATGGCCTTTGGCTGACTGGCATAGACAATGTTTTTATTAAAGTCGCAAATATAGGCTTCTACCCCTTCCATACTCTCTTTTATATACATTAGTTGCTTCTCTACCATTTCACTATTTCCTCTAGCCATAGGCCTCTTAATACTGGCATAAGTGAGCCTAGCGATATCTAAACCAAATTCATGTGCTTTTTCAAATAGGGTCTTCTCCTGACTATGGATGTTCATATAGATTGTTACACCCATGATCAAGGTTACTAACACGATCAAGGCTAATAGAATTTTCACCCTTAAATATTTTCTCACTAAATGGAACATAACCAACCTCCTTAATGGGCACCCCCATAAAGCATGGGTTTATATTCAAAGGCCTCTATTCTTTCTGCTACATGACAAGAAGCACAATCTTTAAGAGTAGGTTTTTTAATATCTTCAATAGATTGAGATTCTATATGTTCACTCCCAGGACCATGACAGACCTCACATCCAGGAAATTTTAGTTCAGGTGTTTTTTCCACACTGACAAAACCGCTTGGTTTCCCATAGCCAGTAGTATGACACTGAAAACACCTTTGGAATTCCTCTTTTGTTAATCCTTTTTTTAGTCTAACTATTTTTTCATAAGACCTTGCCTTCTTTGCATAGCGCATAAAGTTTTGATATTCAAATTCATGGCATTCTTTACATGCTTCAGAACCCACATACATAGGCTCGGCTGAGACTGAAAAAGGAAAGCTAAGAATAATAAAAAACATTATTATCACAAAATTTCTCATAATAACCTCCTAGCTAAAGGCTAATTCTTCAAGTCCTGCAATATCTATAACTAATGAGATAGAACCATCTCCCAAAACAGTAGCACCTGCTATGCCCTTAATGTTCCGAAAATTTTTTTCCAGACTTTTTATCACTACTCTTTGTTCTCCTAATATCTCATCAATGACCAATCCAAATTTTTTACTCCCTTTAAGGATGGCTACTAATTGCGGTTGGGAAATATCCTTCCTGAGGTTAAAGACCTTATCAAGCCTGACCAAAGGTAAAAACTCTCCTCTCACATTCACTAATTCTTCACGTTCTTCAACACTTTTTAAATGACGAGGATATGGTTTAAAAAATTCCACAATAAAATCCATAGGAATAGTAAATATCTGCCCATCAGTTTTTACCATAGTCCCATCAATGATGGCTAAGGTAAGGGGTAATTCAATAACAAAGGCTGCGCCCTTTCCTGCTTCTGAAAAGACTTTTATTCTACCACCTGCCTTAGTAATATTGTGTTTGACCACATCTAGGCCCACTCCTCTACCTGAAACCTCTGTAACTTCCTTGGCTGTTGACATATAAGGGTGAAATATTAGTTCATATATCTCTTCATCAGAAAGGGTGGTTCCATTCTTGATAAGACCTTGCTCCAGTGCTTTTTGTAAAATAGCTTCCTTGTCAAGACCTCTTCCATCATCCTTAATCTCAATATAAATTTTACCCTCTTTTTGATAGCCTTTAAGCCAAATAGTTCCTTCACTTGGTTTTCCAAGACGAGTCCTTTCCTGAGGTAACTCTATCCCATGGTCTACTGCATTTCTTACTAAGTGTTTTAGGGGATCACTAATAAATTCAATCATTTCTTTGTCAAGCTCTGTATCTGCTCCTGATACCACTACCCGAATGCGTTTTTTTTGCTCATAGGCCAGATCACGTATCAAGCGTTGAAGGCGATAAAAAGTCCCCTCTAATGGGAACATTCGCATTCTCATTACATGCTCTTCCAATTGTTGACATATTTTATGAATATCTCCTAATGCTACTTCAAGTTTTCTCCTAACAGATGACCCTATTTTACTCACCAATTCATCCATTTGGGTCAGGGCAATAGTCATTTCTTCAACAAGGTCTAAAACTTTATCCACTTTTTCAAGATTTATGCGAATAGTGGAACGACGGTGGACAACCCTTGCCTTTTTCTGATATTCTACTACCTTTTCTACTTCTGATGGAGGTACTATTCCTTTTTCAACTAAAACTTCTCCAACTTTTTTTGTCCCTTTTTCCTTTATCACAGTATGAATGTCCTTTTCAGAAACCGCTCCTTCTTCCAACAGTAATTCCCCAAGAAGCTTATCTGCATCCTTCAAGTTGATCCCGTCTTTGAATTCCTTGGTAACATCTTCAATTTGGATATCGTTTTCGTCTTTCACAAAAATAAAAATATCCTCTATTTTAGAAAGGGGTTCGCGGGTCTTAAACACTAGTTTCCAAGAAATATATAGCTTATACATATCTATTTTATCAAATTCAGGTAGCTGAGATATATCAGGTATAACCTTTATTATCTCACCCCATTCATCTAACTCTAGTAATAACATCAATGGGTCTTGCCCTTTATTAAATAAATCCTCTCTGAATTTCATAGAAATTTTAAAAAAAGAATCCATTGACCTTTTTGGTTCTAAGAAGGCCTCTTTAGTCGGTTCTTCAGGGGTCAGTCCCAGGAAACGTTTCAGTTTTGCTTGCATTTCTGAAATTTCTTCTGACTGGCATTCAGGTTTGCCTGCACTGATATTATCCTGCATTGTTTTCAGAAAGTCTACTGCTTCTAAAAGAAGGGAGATTAAGTTTTTGGTTACCGGGAGTTCCTTTTTACGAAGCCTGTCAAATACTTCCTCTAAGGCATGACTAAATTTGCTGGTATGCATAAATCCCATCATAGCCGATGCCCCTTTTAGACTATGGGCAGCCCGAAACATTTCTTGGAGGGGTTCAGAGGCTTGTGGGTTAGATTCTAAGGCAATCAATTGATTTTCTAAAATGGTTAATAATTCTTCTGCTTCGGCAAAATATGTATCTAGAAGTTCAGATTTTTCCATTTTATCTTACAAACTTTTTTATTACCCAGAGTAATTGTTGCGGTTTAAAGGGTTTAACCAACCACCCTGCTGCCCCAGCTTTCCTTCCCTCCTGTTTTTTAGCCTCATCACGCTCACTAGTCAGGATTATGATAGGTGTATAGCAAAATGCTGTTTTTTTGACTTTCTTAACGAAGGTAATACCATCCATCTTGGGCATAACAACATCCGAAATAATCAAAGATACGCGTGAACCTTCTCGCTTTAGACGATTTAGTTTTTTGAGTCCATCAAGTCCATCCTCCGCCTCAATTATATCATAGCCCGCTTTTTTCAAACAAAGACGAAGCGATGCCCTTAGTGTTGGAGAATCGTCAACAATAAGTATACGCTTAGAACCCATTTAGTTTAAATATCGGCTTAATCCAGAAATTGTTAACATTTTTTCTAATGCAGGATGAAAATGGGCGATTTTAAACTTACGCTCTTTAGGAAGTGATTTTTTAAACGAAATTAACAGCTGGAGAGCAGCAGTATCCATACTTCTTACATCCCCAAAATCAAGAATAATTGCTTCTTTAGGAAAAAGTTCAGTTAAAATTTGATGAAAATCCTCTAAATCATAAATATCAATCTCGCCAGAAAATTTATATACCCCTTCCTCTACATTGACATCAAACATTATTAATAAAAATAACATAAAATGTAAACATCGTCAATATAGCCAAAATTTACAAAATCCGCGATTGATTTTTGGAGAAGGATATTTTTAATAAGGAAATGAGAAAAAAATTAAGAAAGAACACCAGAATTATCCCCTACGAAGTACCTGCCTGCCGTCAGGCAGGAATGTTTTATGACAATTCCCTTAAATTAGGCAAAAAAACGCTCCTTTAAGACCCACTTAAGACACTCTTCTGCCTTAGAAAAAAATAATTGCACTGTTTTTTCAATATAACAAAACTACCTATGAACTATCACAGCAAAATATCCATGTCTTATGGCGAATCTCTTTAAATATAGAATAGGCGTAGTTTCTCACTTTAAGAAAAATCTTCCTGCTATGATACACAATCCTGCCTGCGATGTTATATAACTTCCAGCGAATGGTCTTTATTTGATGCTTTTTATATTCTTTAGGCAAAATATTTAGCTGAAACATCCGAAAAAGATTATAGGCTAGGACCCCTATCCTAAAAAATACAGCATTTGCCTTAAAATAAGATGAAGGCATCCTTTCCATTGAAAATCCAATCTTTAGCTCCTTTATCCGATTTTCACTATATTCTCCCCTAGCATCATACCATTTGACTACTTCCTCTGACTCAAAATCAAGGTTTGTTGCTATCACTTTATATCTTTCCTTTAAATCAATTTCTTCTTCACCAAATAGCCTTGGCTGATATGGTCTTCTTACCACAATTAGCCTAAATGCCTGATTTGTCTTTTCCATACAATGGACTGTCTTGGCAATATGTCTATTTTCGTATGGCCTCCATTCATCTTCTTTCCTGCCTGTCCCCGCCTGCCTGCTGGCAGGGGCAGACAGGTTGCCTTTAGGCATCTGCCTTTCACACTGCTTTATAAACTCATGAAGAAACTCACCAAATAAAACTAAACCTGCTCTGGGAGTCCTGCCTGCCCTGTCTACCAACAGGCAGGCGTCAGGCAGGGATAATTTCGTAAGTCCTCTCTAAAACAAATGGCAAAACAGCTTGCTTTACTTTAGATCTTTTTTGTTTTATCATTGTTCTTACCCCGTGAGTGTGTTTTCACCTTTTAGGTGAAAGGTATTTTTTCAAAATCGCTTTATTATAGCACACCTGCCTGTTCCCTGCCCGACGGCAGGCGGGGGCAGACAGGCTTGCGGGGTTTCTTGTAGGACAAACAAGGATTTTGGGGATTTTGGGATCTTGACAGAATTGTGTATTTGTGTTAAATAGCTTTCTCTTAGTTTTCTTCCTTAAACCGAAAGGAGGAAAACAATGTCTATCTTATTCAAAAAAATTTTTTTAATAGGTATCATGGTAGCTGTCATTACAAGTATGTCTTTCTCATCCATAGCCGCTGTTAATTTTTTACCTTACTACAATGTATTAACTCAAGAAGGAAATAACTTAGTTTACCAAGTAAATGATGGTACTACAACTTACACTGAGACTTTTAGTGTGCTATCAGGTACTACTAATATTAATGGTATAACTGCTACAGTACTACAGGTTTCTAGGGAAGATGATCCCTCTCAATATACTTCTTATTTTTTTAGTAATAATGAGGAGGGTTTAGATTATCTTGGAATGACAGTTCGCCAGGAGCTTGGAGAAGGAAATTTTATAGAAAAGTCTTATATTTTTGATCCGCCTATTAGGTATCTCAATTCAGAAGTTTCTATCGGTGATAGTATCAACAGTTCAGGAAGAGTAATATACACTTATACTGATTCTCAGGGCAGTAGACAGGAAGAATTGAGTTACACCAATACGGTGAACATAGAAGCTGCGGAATCTATTTATGTTCAAAGTGCAAGCTATAATACAATTAGAGTGAAGACAACTCTTACCATGTCAGATACTAGTAATACTGAAAATCAAACACAAACAAATGTTTCTAGTTATTGGTATGCTCCTTTTATTGGGATTGTCAAAAGTACAACTCAGCTTTCTGACGATCGACAAAAGATTAGAGAATTACTTACTTCTAATATATATGCTCCAGATATAGAACCTAAAATATATGTCAATGATCAAAGGTGGGCAATAGTTGCAGGCGAGAACGAACCAATTTCTGCCATAATTGGACTTAATGCCTGGAATTTTGAGGGAATTGTCGGAGACTGGTGGGTTGCGGCTGAAAGTGATGGGACTTGGTATTCTTATGTCTATCCTACTGGCTGGGAGGAAGGTATAAAGCCTGCTTATCAAGGCCCTTTCTTTAGTTTTTCAGAGTTTACTGTTTTTAATGCTAATCTACCACAAGGGCTTTATAATATTTATTTTGCAGTAGACACCAACCCTAATGGTGTCGTAGATTTTCCGATGTTATGGTATGATAGCGCTCAAGTCCATGTGGCAGGATCTTTATCTGAAGAGGTTCGCCAAGCAGCAAATATCCTTTTAAGTAAACTTACGGTAAGCCCACCTTCTGAGGTCATGGTTACTGGTCCTGTAGAGCCAGGGACCGTGATGAGAGAAATTGTAGTTTCAGATGAGACGCCAGTTGAACTAACTGTGCCTGAAACCGCAGGAACTTATTATCTATTTTTTATTGATGATGAACCTCAAGCCAGGTATGAGCACCCGGTGCGATATGCTTGGGTGGAACTAAATACCGAGCAAATGCAATATGTCTCTGCTAATGAAAGGCCATTCATTGAAAGACCTGGCAAAGAACCAGGGCCTTTTGTACTTCAAGGAGCAGAGGTTATTTCAGATGTGCATTTTATGTATATGACAGGAGAAGGTGGACAACTAGATATTGGAGAGTCTTTTGATGTAAGTGAAATGAATTTAAATAACAAGAAAGGTTTAAATAGTGTTAATAAATATTTACAATATCAAAAACAACATCAAAATGCTACTAATTCATCTAATGCTTGTAAAAAATTGGCTTTAGTCTTGGATGGTGGTGATCATTGGAAATGGAAGATGTTGGGTGGAGAAGGTATAGAGTTAAAGTGTAAAGCTTTAAATATAGCTAAAGCTTGTTATGATGATGCCGAGATGATAGCAAAATGGCTAGCAGGGAATGGATTTGAAGTAACAAGGATTAGCAATTTTGGTGGAGTAGGGGTTCCCCCAGGTGTACCGAGTATAGACACTAGTGATGATTTTTTGACTCAGCTAGAAAATTTAGCTATAAATTTTGAAAAAAATGGTTGCCGTAAAGATTGTTGTCATGAGCTTTTTATCTTCATGACTGGACACGGTTCAAGCGAGAACACAGGCTTCATTATTTGTCCCAAACTTACTTATGGTATTATAGGAAAATCTGGTGAATGGAAACCTCTCAACCCTTGCAAGCTAATACTTTACTATGATATTTTTGAAAAACTTAAACAAGTTCTCCCTTCCTGTGTAAAGGTAACGTTATTTATTGATGCATGTTATAGTGGTAAGGCTATTTTTTCTTCCTCATATTTAGAACAATTTTGTGAAGAGCACTGTGCATTAACTATAATAACTTCTACAGATAGGGAGCATAAAAGTCATGCCTTTAAGTCTGCAGCAAAAGCTTTTATTAATTTTGGTTTTGGATCTGTTGAACAAGCCAAATTAAAAAAAGATTGGGATGAAGATGGCAACGTCGGAGATATACGGGACAGATGTACGGCTATGGAAAAATCTATCAAAGGTTTTAAAAAATATGGCACTCCTCAGTTTTACCACTGCCCAGAACCTACCTGCTGGTGTAGCCTTGATGGTCCAGATAAGGAACATCCTATGCCTACACCTCCTCAAGAGCCAGAGCCTGAACCACAGCCTCCTGCTGCTCCTTCGGAATTAAAGGCGAATAGGGCTGAGTGTAAGATTATTTTGAATTGGAAAGATAATTCAGATGATGAAGAGTATTTTCTAATTGAAAGGCTGGATGAAGACAAACTAAGTGTTGGAGAATGGAAAGTGATAGGTATAGCTGACAGAAATAAAACTACTTATACTGACAATGACCCAGGTTTAGTACACAATAAGTTATATTGCTATAGAGTTAGAGCAGTAAAATGGGTTGAAGACTATCCAGGTGGAACTGGAGATTATGTACTTTCTGAAAGTGACATATCCTGCACTAGATATGAATGTCCATCTTTTTCCATTCCTACTATAAGCCTAAATAACCAAGAACAAGATCTACATCTACACTTTGAACACAGGGTATGTAGTATAACTGGCAGAGATATTGATCCATGTCCACACACTATTGGTACATTTACTATTTCAAACTCTGGTGGAGGGACCCTTTCTTGGGAAATTCAGCAAGAATTAGCTAGTGGGTTATTTACATTTATTCCTGATCAAGAGACAGCTCCGACGACAGTAACGGTTCAGTATAACTGTAATGCTGAATATACTTATTTTGAGGAAAGTTTCCCTGTGATAGGTTATAATCTTGAGACAAACGAGGATGCTACGAATAGTGGAGAGATAAATATCGTTATTCATGGCTCAATTGTTTATCAATAGATACTCAACTATAACCGTCCTTGGCGGATTTTGAGTTACACACTCAGAATTTTCTCTAGATTTTTCAGAAACTTTCTGCAAACAAGCAAAGAGAGCTAGATGAATTTAGCGTTTTAAGACAAAGAGTGTTAAATTCTTTACCAAAATGAAGTATGCTTTTATTTATAGCATATCATTGAGGTTATTTTTGTTTCATAAGATGAAAATTCTCTTCCCATTTCCATCTTGTAAGATAAATCTCAAATATCTTTAAAACATCCTTTTTCCTTCTATTTCCTATTTGACAACTAGCTGAATTCCTTTATATAATCTGCAAAAGTGACAAAAAGCTTCTTTGAACAATATGAAAAATACATTTTGTTTGTTGTCATTCTCTTTGCTATTGGTATTCGCCTTCCTTATTTAAATTGTCCTATTCAAGTAGATGAAGGGGCCTACACTTATATGGCTCATTTCTGGCTCAAAGGAGAGAGTCTTTATAAGACCCGATTTTTTAATGTCCTACCTGGACTTCCCTTTCTTTACGTTATTATCCTCAAATTCTTTGGAGAAAGCCCAGTAGCTATTCGTGTGTTTATTTCTTTTTATAACGCTTTAACCCTGGTTTTTCTATATTTTGCTGCCAAAAAACTTTTTGGGATAAAAGAGGCAGTTATTACAGCCTCTATTTATGCCTACCTCTCTTGGCTACCCCATATTCGAGGAATCAGCGGTAAAGAACTATTCATGCTCTTACCTTGTGTTGTGGCGCTTTATTTTTTTCTTTGTTATGACCCCAAAAAACAATACCATCTCTTTTTGTGTGGTGTTTTTTCGGCATTAGCCATATTTATTAGACAATCAGCCTTACCTTTGGTGGGACATTTTGCCCTTTTCTCATTCTTACAGACCCCTAAAAAACCATTAAAAGCTGTAGTTATCTATTTGCTAGGTGTGGGAATCCCTTTTGTTTTTATATTGACCTATGGATATTTCACCATGGGAAAAGAGCGTTTTTTATACCAGGTTTTTACCTATCGTATTGATACAAATTCTATCTTTGTAGGTCCTGTTTTATACCATATTCTGCGCTGCCTTTATTCTCTGGGTGTTTCTGGAGTTGTCTTTTTAATCTTGGCTGTGATTGTGGCTAATTTTTATTTACCTTCAAAGTTGCCTCAAAAGATGTTTCTTTTTTCTTACTTCCTATTTTCCTTCTTGGGAGCTATTATCGGAGGAAACTGGTTTTTTCACTATTATCTTCAACTTATTCCCATCTTTTCTCTCTGGCTAGGATGGGGTACAGTAGCTATTATGGAAAAAACCACACTCAAAATTAAGGCTATTTATGTTGGCCTGTTAATAATTCCTTTTATCTTCTATCTATTGGCAGTTGCTTACACTAAAGACCACTGTCTTGGCCCTGAGGAAGGAAATGCTGTGAACAAAAAAGTAGTTTCTTATATAACCCATCATACCACCCCTGAAGAAACAATTTATGGTCTTTTCTATCATAATCCAAGCATTTATTTTTTAGCTAAAAGAAAAGCAGGTGCGCCTTATCTCTTCCGAGACGAACTTCTTTTTGTGCCTAAAAGACTTGAAGAAATAGAAAAATACATAAAAGATAAGAAAATAGACCATTTGATTACTTACGATTTGGATTATACATTATCTATCGTTAGGATGCATTGTGAGTATGATAAAAATAATACTATGAACTTCGTCAAAAGATGTTTTATGCCAAATTTTACTCCATTTTGCCAGGACTATCCTCTGCAAATAACCTTAGTTAGGAATATTTTTAAGGCTATTCCGCAGCAATATGTCAAAAGCAAAATTTTGGCCTTTCCTAAATTTAAAGTGATTATCTGGAATAGGAGGGAATAAAATGAAAAAAATAAAGTCCATAAAAAAAGCGGTTATTCCGGTAGCTGGTTTGGGCACACGGACCCTTCCTGCTACTAAGGCTATACCTAAAGAAATGCTACCTGTAGTGGACAAACCCCTAATTCAATATATTGTAGAAGAGGCCCTGGCTAGTGGAATTGAAGAAATCATATTAGTTACCCGTCAAGGAAAAGACAGTATAGAAAATCATTTTGATAGTGACTATGAATTAGAAACTCTTTTGGCCCAAAGGGAAAAGGGTGAGACATTAGCCACCATTAAAAATATTGTGGATATGATAAACATTATCTCTGTCCGTCAGAAACACCCTCTGGGGTTGGGACATGCTATTTTATGCGCCAAATCCTTGATATTTAATGAACCTTTTGCTGTGCTCTTGCCCGATGACTTAGTAGATAGCGAAACTCCTTGTATTGGCCAGCTTCTAGAGGTATACCAAGAAACAGGGTCTCCGGTAATAGCAGTAGAGCGAATCTCTCCTGAGGAGATTTGGCGATATGGTGTGATTAATCCTGAAGAAGAAAGAGAACGTCTTTACAGAGTTAAAGGTTTAATAGAAAAACCTAGGCCAGAAGAAGCACCTTCTGATTTGGGAGTGATTGGTCGGTATATATTAATACCTCAAATCTTTGACATTTTAGAACACATTCCTTTTGGACGTGGTGGGGAATTACAGTTAACTGATGCCTTACATAGACAGACCCAAATGAATAGTGTTTATGCTTATGAGTTTGAAGGAAAACGCTATGATGCTGGAAATAAATTGGGTTACTTAGAAGCCAATGTAGTCTTTGGCCTGAAACACCCTAAATTAGGAAAGGCCTTTAAGAAGTTCTTGAAGGAAATAATTATTCGCTAAGCTAATATACACCCAATATGGAACCTATCTGGACACCAAAAAAGTGAAATGAGTGGGGGATGAGGTAAAATATGGTTTGGATAAGGCTTAATTGCCTACACATATTAAACCCTTTCTTTTTCCTTTTTCCAAAAATAAATATGGGTTTCCACTGGGCTTTTTGAAAATCCGAGTAACTTCTGGGGCACACCTCAAACCCCTTTTAGAACTAGGAACCCACTAAATACAAGGGTGGGATAAAAACCTTTCTTATCCCAAGGGGAGTTCTTTTAAAAACTCCAATAATGCTTTTGCCTTTTTACTGTCCTGCATATCTAATATCACTTCCATAACTTACTCCTTTTGCTTTCCATATTTTAACAAAAATACCATACATAACTGAATTTTTCAAATTAAAGGAAAAAAAGCAGATACTGTCAGGTTGTTGAAAAAGTCATTTTTTCTTCAGACCAGTTCATAGGCTAACAAAAGCAAAATATTATCCGCAGGGCCACCTGGGGCAGCCAGGAGTGTTAAGGTATAATCCCAAACTACTTAATTTCCTGCTTGCTGTGCCAGACGCGGAGGATGTGAATCTCTGAACTAACTACACGATAGACAACTCGATACGGAGGAACAATGACTTCTCTCAGGGCTGGACTTTGAAATTCTGGAACCACTCGTCCAGATGTGGGAAAATCTTTGAGGCGTTCTACCTTGTTTCTGATGGTCTTGATCATGTTTTCAGCGGCAGATGGATTATCCTCAGATATTGTTCTTTTGATATTGTTCATGTCCTCTATGGCAAGGTGTGTCCATTTCAGCTTTTTCTTTGGCACTGTATCAAAGCCCCAGTTTTTTCATTGCTTCAGCGTGTGAAATCAATTCCCCTTTTTCAGCAGCTTCCATCCCTTTTACTATGGCTTCCATAAAGGCAATTTTTTCCTGTTGCTTCTCAAACTCGGATACCTCCAGAAGCACAGCCACACCACGGCCTCTTTGAGTAATCAGAATGGGTCTTTTAGTTGTCTTGACTTGATTGATAATCTCCGCCCCTTTTGCTCTTAGGTCAGATATGGGTTTTATATCTTCACTAAATTTTATTCTTTGCATTTAAGCCTCCAACTAATTGTAGTTTTAATGGTATAGTTAAAATATCATTAGAGAATACCCTTTGTCAAGGCAAGTAAGCCGGATAAAACTTCTGGTAGCCTTTATAGAACTGCCGTCCCAAACTTCCTTATTTTGACTTCTCCTACAGCTAAAGCCACAGAATTCTGAAGGTCGAGCTGCCTTCACAACCTCGTCTTTAATATAGGCGAGGAATTCGGTGCGCAGCCTCTATTAAGTGTTTATTCCACTCATGAGAAACTCCCACCAGGCCAGTTGGGGGACAGTAGATGGTTTTTAAGAGATGCTTTGAAAATAAAAGTTTTTAAATAAAAGGGTTTTTGTCATTCATCCCACGACTGAAGTAATGGGCTTTCTGGTGGAAGCTTTGGTAAATAGAGTGGGTTAGATAAAAAGTCACCATTTATTAGAGAGATGTTTCCAACCACTCAACGCTAACAATCTTTTCAATTTGTTTAAAGTCAGGGTCTCCAGTAATGATGGTTGCCTTTTCCTTAATCGCAGTAGCAACCGCAAAACAGTCCGCGTATGACATGGGATATCGAGCCTTGATTTTTGCTGCGTGGATTACGTCTTGCAGGGTGTTTTTAACATTAGTTATGGGCAAGGCAGGCAAGATGACGGTTAAAAGGTATTCACCTTTTTCTAAACCTCACTTTTTGCAAGGATATAAAATGTTTCACCAATGTTAATATCATTCATTAATAGAAGGGTTTTTATCTGATGAAAGAAGATTTTTCACTTTCTCCTAACCATCTTCCTGGCATAAATATGCCAGAAGGGGGAAAGAATCAAGCAATATTTTTTCTTCACGCCTTTTATCCTCATTTCGTTCTCTCAGTAATGCTCTTGTTAGTGAAGTCCCCTCTTTGAAAATACCGCAGAAATACTCAACAGGGTCCTCTGGAAGTGGTTCTATTACAATATGGCCTTTTACCACCTTTAAAAGTAACTTCTGTTTTGGCTTTATGCCAAGGGCATCTCTTACCTCTTTTGGTATTACTAACTGTCCTTTTGATGATAGAGTAGATATTGGCATTTCTTACCTCTATTTATTAGTCTTACCTTATTATTAAGTACAACTATTTTGCACTATTTGTCAAACTTTCAAATCTTTTATTTACTCCCAGTTTCCATAAAATACATAGACAGTTACAGTTATTACAGTATCACCTTTTTTACTAAGGAAAATGTGACAAATAAGAAGAAATAATTGCCCCCTCCCTATCTCTTCCACTTACGCAAAAGGGGAAGTTTTTCCCAAACCACAGCCATGTTGACCTATCTTTTTCCCTAGCTATTTTTATCTTATATTTTTTGATTCTTCATAGCTGATACAGCCATAATTTTCTTGACAAAGAAAATATTATATAGTATTCGAAAACTAAGATTCGGAAAATTCATTTTTTACAAAGTTCAAATAGTGTTAGGAATCATATTGGATGTAGCAATTGGACTTATTTTTACTTATGTGCTTTTGAGCCTCATTTGTTCTGGCATAGTAGAATTTTTATCGGCTATTTTTAAATTCAGAGCGAAAAATCTTCAAAAAGTAATTGAAAATATTCTGGGAAGTCATGCGAAAGAATTCTGGAAACAACCTCTCATTAAGTCATCAAGCCATCCTTCAAAAAAACCATCTTATATTCCTGTAGAAAACTTTGTAGAAACAATAGAAAATATGATTTTGTCTGGCTTCTTTGATAAAAATGATAAGACTAATTTCAAAGAAGTTTTGAAGAAGTTAATTGAGGGAAATGGGAAACATATGTGTATCTCTCCGAAAACAGAAAGCAGCGGATTTGAAAATACCATTGCTTACTTCCTCTATAAGTCCTCCAGTGTCGAAGAATTTCGCCGTGACCTGGGTAAGTGGTATGAAAATGTCAGATACAGAGCTCAAGGTTGGTACAAACGAAGGATACTAAAATGGCTTTTTGCTTTCGGATTTATTTTGGCTCTTTTAGGAAATGTAGATACTATGCAGATAACGGAAACTTTATATGTTAATTCTATCTTACGGGATTCTATCGTTAAGCAAGCTACGGAATTTTGGGAGCAACATAATCAGCAAGGTGAAAACTCCACAGGTTCAGAGAAGGAAAAGATAGCTAATGTAAAATTAAATAGCAGGCAAAATGCTAAAGGTAAACAAGACTTTATCGCTGAGCTTGACACTCATTTAAAAATTCTGCCTATTGGTTGGCATGGAAGGTCATTTTCAGCCATTACTAAAAGTCCATTATTATTTTTTGAAAAAATTCTTGGCTGGTTAATCACCGCTGTAGCTGTTTCCTTTGGAGCTCCCTTCTGGTTTGATCTTTTGGGCAAACTGGTTAATTTACGTAGTACCGGGCGGAAACCTGAAGGCATTAAAGAAAGAGATGAAAGGAAATAAGGAATAGAAAAAATAGGGGTCGTGTCTTTGCGGACTGTTGAAAAAGTCATTTTTCCTCAGATCCGTTCATAGGCTAACAAAAGCAAAATATTATCCGCAGGGCCACCTGGGACAGCCAGGAGTGTTAAGGTATAATCCCAATACCCCGAAAGACCTGTTGATCTGCTTAAAAAGGAATTAAGACGAGCAAAAAAGTTGCAGGAGGAAATTGGGCTGCAGATGGAAGAGTATATAGAAAAAAATGATGATTTGAGAGAAAATTACCGTAATCTATTAACAATTGTGGGTATTGGGTAAAAATAAGTGCTATAAGTCTATTAAGCTTATTTAGGACCTATAAAAACACCAATCGCTCCCAGATAACTGCGTTGGTTGACTTTGATCCAACACGAAAGGAATCGGGAACCTCACTTAAGGGGAGAAGTAAAGATAAGCAAGAGCGGGGATGGACTATACGCAGAATATTATATTTCCCTACCTTAACCGCTATAAGATACAATAAGAAGATAAAATCAGTTCACGATAGACTTGTAGACAACCATAAATCTAAGAAATTGGCCATAATAGCTGCAATGAGGAAGCTAGTACTTGTTGCCCATGCAATCTATAAAAACAAAACGGTATTTGTGCTGCTTGATAAAAAATCATAGGGGGGAGTTTTGGACTTGACTTTTTAGACAGTATCTGACCCCAATGATTCAAAAATTGCATTGATAACAAAAAATTGACACTATCTGCACAACCCTAAATCCTCGTTTGCCTTACAAGAAACCCCGTAAGCCTGTCTGCCCCCGCCTGCCTGTCGGGCAGGGAACAGGCAGGTATGCTATAATAAAGCGATTTTGAAAGATTACCTTTCACCTAAAAGGTGAAAAAATACACTTAAGGGGTAAAACAATAATAGAACAAAGAAGAGCACCTGTCTGCTTGTTGGCAGACACGGCCGTCGGGGACAGGCAGGTATGGATTGTCCCCCTAATCATTGGTCAAAAATAAGGACCACAAATGGGATAGAGAGGATCTTTAGGAAAGTAAAAAAGATTAAGACCTATTGGGGTATTTAGTAATCAAGCCAGTTGTGAAAGGATAGCTTATAGTGTTGTTTATCGTTTAAATAAATATTGGGAGGATAACCCTATAAAAGAATTTACACAAAAGAATTGACACTACCTGCTGTCTGTCGGTTGACACATAGTTGACACAACATTATTTGACCTGATGTAATGAAACTTTTGGTTCAGAAGACTCCGATATTTAAGGCACTTCTGGTGCCCCCGAGACGATTTGAACGTCCGACCTAGGGATTAGGAATCCCTCGCTCTATCCTCCTGAGCTACGGGGGCATCTTACTCATTTAACATTTGAAAAGTGCATTTGTCAAGAATCCTGTTCCTGCCAAAAATCTGCGACCTCTTTTTGGATAAAATTCCAACCTGCCCGACGGCAGGCGGGCCTGCCCGACGGCCGTGTCTGCCCCTGCCCGCAGGCAGGCGGGTTTTAGGACTTTTGCAGGAGCTTCTTTTGGTGTTTGTGGTTTTTCTTTTAAAGCTACTCCGGTTTTTTGGAATTTACTAGGCCTTGCTATTTGTTTATAAAATGTTTATATTAAATAGCTAAGTTAAGAATATGAACAAGAATGAAATATAAGGAGAAAGGAGGTGAGAAATATGCCAGCAGGTAATGGAACAGGACCTTTAGGCTTAGGACCCATGACAGGAAGAGGTATGGGTTATTGTGCTGGATTTGGTGTTCCTGGCTACGCAAACCCTAGACCTAGATTGGGTTTAGGATTTGGCTGGGGCAGAGGTAGAGGCTGGCGTTGGTGGTATCGGGCATCTGGTTTGCCAGGATGGGCACGTTTTGGGTATCCTGGAATTGGTCCTGGAGTTAGGCCCCAAGATGAACTCAGTATGTTAAAAGAGCAAGCTAAGTTTTTAGAACAGCAACTAAACACCATTTCTCAGCGGATGAAAGAACTGGAAAAAACCACCCAGGGCCAATAATTAAGTGAGAGGGGTAGCCATTTCTATCCCCTCTCTTTTTGAAAAAAATTTTAGGAGGATTAAAATGAAAGTAGCGGTGAGTGCTAATGCACCTTCTTTGGATGCACAGATTGAACCCAGATTTGGAAGAGCTCCATATTTTGTGTTTGTGGATACAGATACCATGGATGCCGAAATTATAGAGAATCCATTTATAAGTCAAATGAGTGGAGTGGGCATTCAGGTAGCGCAGTTAGTGGCAGAAAAGGGTGTTCAGGCAATAATTACAGGCAATGTAGGCCCAAAGGCCTTTCAAGGCTTAAGTGCAGCAGGTATACAAATTATCACCATAAGTAATGGAACGGTGAGAGAAGCAGTTGAGAAATTTAAACAAGGTAAGTTAACTCCTACTCCGTCTGCTACTAGCCCTGCTCATACCGGTGGCGGTTGGGGACGTGGTATGGGAAAAGGCATGGGCATGGGTCTAGGAATGGGCCGTGGTATGGGAGGTTGTGGATACGGTGGGGTATATAGCCCTTCTGCAGAAACAGAGACTCTAAAGCAACAGCTAAATAATATTCAACAAACACTGGAGCAGATTATAAAAAGATTGGATGCATTAGAAAAGGAAAAGAAATGAACCAACAGTTGATGGAACATATTTTCCAAGCTTTGACCCAAGTGATAGACCCCAGTACAGGATTAGATGTAGTACGCATGAGGGTTATAGAAGATTTACGCATAGAGGATGGAGGTAGGGTAAAACTGGTTTTACACCCTAGCTCTCCTGTCTGTCCCCTTGCTTATAAAGTAGCGGCTGATATTAAGCTGGCCATTAAAGGAGTGCCAGGAGTAAAAGATGTGGAAGTAAAGGTAAAAGAATTTAAAGATGCAGATAGACTTGAAGCTATGCTCAAAGAGATATAAAACAAATATTTCTTAATAGGGGCTTTAGAAATTTTTGTAAAAGGGTTAAAATAAATTATTTTAAGGAGGAATAATTGGCCATATTACCTATTGTTAAATATCCTGAACCCATACTTAAAAAAACAGCCAGAACAGTAGCGGAGGTGAATAAACAGATCCGGAAGTTTATTGATAATATGGCTGAAACTATGTATGAGGCTCCAGGGGTAGGTCTGGCTGCCCCTCAGGTCAACCAGCCTTTACGCATCATTGTAGTTGACCCTACAGGTGAGAAGGCCCAACAGCTTACTGCATTAATTAATCCAGAGATTATTGCTGCAGAAGGTGAAATCTCAAGTGAAGAGGGATGTTTGAGTATACCTGGAATTACGTGCCAGTTAAAGAGATTTGCAAAGGTAAGGATAAGGGGTTATGAACCTATTAAGGGAAAATGGGTAGAAATAGAGGCTGAGGAAATATTAGCCCGTATATTTCAACACGAGATTGACCATTTGAATGGTACCCTCATTTTAGACAGACTGGGGCCGGTTAAACGAGCGCTTTATAAACGGCGATATTTAAAAAATTTAAAAGAATTAAGAAAGTGAAGCCTTATAAAATTCTCTTTTTTGGCACTCCTGAATTTGCCCTTCCTTCTCTTAAAGCTTTGATAGAAACTCCAAATGAGATTTTAGGTGTGGTTACACAGCCAGATAGGCCTAAAGGAAGAGGAAGAAAACTTACTCCTCCACCCATAAAAGTGCTGGCTCAAAAGCACAACCTTCCCATTTACCAGCCAGAGGCGGTTAGAGACAAATTATTCCTTAAAGAAGTTCAACAGCTAAAGCCTGATCTACTAGTGGTAGTCGCCTTTGGTCAGTTTTTACCTAAGGCTTTATTGGAAATTCCACCCTTAGGTGGCATCAATGTTCATCCTTCATTGTTACCTAAATACCGGGGAGCAGCTCCTATTAATTGGGCAATTATCAATGGGGAAACCATAACCGGTATAAGCATTATTAAGGTATCTCTCCAAATGGATAGTGGTGATATCTTATTCCAAAAAGCCATTTCTATTGAACCAGATGAGACGGCCGGGGAGTTACATGATAAGCTAGCCACTCTTGGAGCGGAAGCACTTTTGGAAACCATTCGCCAAATGCAATCAGGCACTATTATATCCATTCCTCAAGACGATAGACTAGCCACCTATGCCCCAAAATTAAAGAGAGAAGATGGATATATCCATTGGGATAAACCTGCCATAAATATAGCTAATCTCATCCGAGGGCTTGCTCCATTTCCTGGTGCATATACATATTTGGATGGAAAGCTTCTAAAGCTTTTTCGTCCTAAAGCCATATCTACCTCAGTAGAGGCTCCTCCCGGAACTATTGTAGAAGCCACTCACGATGGACTCAAAATTAGCACAGGTCAGGGTGTTTTGTTGATAAAGGAGGTGCAGTTACAAGGGAAAAGGCGTTTACCAGTAAAGGAGTTTATAAAGGGCCATCCTGATTTAAAAGGAAAAAAGCTGGGCTAACTTTTCAAAAAAGGAAATTTAAACTCTTGAAGACCGGAGAACCTTGGCAGGTAATTTGCTGACAATAGTTTTTTTACATTCCTTTGCTCCAGCTACTTCTATAAGAAGCTGTTCAGTAGCCAATTTTTGGGCATCCTCAAGTCTTAATACACTACCTCCTTTCACAACATCATATCTTCTGCCTATTCCTTCTGGTAAAGGAGTTGTTTTAAAAACTGTCCAGGTTCTAGTATAAATGTCTTCTCTGAGTGAATATGCTGTTTGTGTATCAGGATGGGTAATTTTTATTTCTCCATACTTAGTTTTTGTTATTTTTATTTCTTTGATTTCTGAAACAAGTCTAACTTTCTCTATAGGAGTAGCTTCTTTTCTAAATAATTTATATATATAAGCCGTTTGTTTTTTGTTCCTCATTTCTTTTTTCATAATATTTCTCTCACGTTGATACATACAAAAACTGTTCCAAAAATAAATTTTTGAACACAGTGAAGGGTTTATTCCAGAATTATCCCTTTTTATCAGGAATTTTTGCGCTATAGCTGAAACTCATGCTAGCATAACCAGTGGCTCTACTGCTCAAAATTTGTTAATTAAGTGCCCAAATTTGTCACTAAATTCCCATGAGAAAAATAAAACCCAGAAAGATAGACTATTTTATCTTGGAACAAAACTTGCTTATAAAAAATAACAGGAGATGAGGACTTTGGTTAACGAAGGGACTTATTGTAAAATGGGATTCAGGAAAGATAAAATTAAAGGCGTTTTTCAACATCGTTTAAACGAACTGCATCTTTATTGTCGTCTGAGAAAGATTGGTATGCCCCACTTCATGGCCAAAGGCATTGCCAAAATAATAAGTCCTAAAAAATTGCTCTATGAAAATGGGAAGCCTGTCTGCATCCGCCTTCCTGCTTGCCAGCAAGGTAGGAAAGACTACAACGGCTCTAAGCCAAATTCAAAACAGACATCTCAAAACTCTAAGAATCTACTATCTTAATTTTAACTCAACTTTTTTCATTTTGTTAATAATTTTAATTAGCAGATATGAGTAGTATATGTTATAAAAAACACCATGAAGTATATAAAAATATTATTATGCCTATTACTGCTTACAACTGCTTGCCAAAAAACACCCAAGTTTACCTTCATGGTAGGAGGAAGTGCCAATGCTCTTCTTTATTGGGAAAGGGTTACAAAAGAATTTGAGACCAAAAAAGGCATTAAAATTGAGCTTATTCGTCTGCCAGCAGATACTGAACAAAGACGTCAAAGGATAGTTATTCCTTTACAAGCAAAGGCCTCTGACCCAGATGTGTTTCTTATGGATGTAATCTGGGTAGGGATGATAGCTGGTGCCAGGTGGCTTGAACCACTTAATCATTATATAAACCGAGATAATTTTGATATTAATAAATTTTTTAAAAGGGTCATAGAGGATGTGGATACCTTTAAACATAAAATTATTGCCTTACCTGTTTATGTGGATGGCGGTCTTCTTTATTATAGAAAGGATTTACTTACTAAATATGGTTACCATGAACCACCTTCTACTTGGGAGACATTGGTAAATATGGCTAAACAAATCCAGAAAAAAGAAAGGATTCAAAATAAAGCGTTTTGGGGATTTGTATGGCAAGGTGCTATGTATGAAGGACTGATTTGCACATTTTTAGAGTTTTGTGCTTCAGGAAATGGGGGAATTTCTTTTGATCCCTTAGGTAAAATCAAGGTAAATACTATGGAAAATCAAAAGGCATTAAAGTTTATGGTAAAACTCATTCACCAAGAAGGTATTTCTCCTCCAAACACCTTTACTGAACTAAAAGAAGAAGAGGTAAGATTGATTTTTCAACAGGGGAATGCCCTCTTTGAAAGGAATTGGCCCTATGCCTGGAAATTACACCAGGAAGACCCGTTTTTAAAAGGAAAAGTAGGCATTACTCAATTACCCCACTTTGAGGGAGGTAAAACTGCTTCTACATTAGGGGGGTGGCATATAGGAATTTCCAAGTTTTCAGATGTAAAAGAGATGGCTTGGGAATTTGTGAAGTTTGTTACTTCTTTTGAGCAACAAAAGAGATTTGTCCTTAAATTGAGTTGGAATCCTGGACGTTTGGATGTATATCAAGATTCTGAGATTAGAGAAAAGATGTCTCATCTTATTATCTTAAAAAATGTATTTGAAATTGCAGTGGCTAGACCCCTTAGCCCATATTATTCTCAAATCTCTCAGATTCTACAAAGACATATAAACGCTGCTTTAGCCCTAAAGGAAATCCCTGATGAGGCACTAAAAAAGGCACAGGCTGAAATAGACCAACTTTTTGCTTATTATGGAAATTAGATTCCATAAAAGAATAACTACTGCTTATATATTTGTCTCTCCCTTGCTTTTGATAATCTTTTTATTTATTTTGGTGCCTATTTTAGGCACTTGGGTAAATAGCCTTTTCCAAGACATCCCTTATCTTCCTAAAAAATTTGTGGGGATGAAAAACTATCTTATTTTAATAAAAAATCCTGACTTTTGGGATGCCTTAAAATTTACTATTTTTTTCACCTTGGCATCTGTATCTTTAGAGACCATTTTGGGTATTTCTTTCGCCTTACTTTTAAAGGAGCGATTTCCTGGAAGAGGAATTTTAAGAACCATGTTACTTATTCCTTGGGCAATCCCTACTGTAATCAGCGCTAGGATCTGGCAGTTAATTTACAATTATAACTATGGATTGCTCAATTATCTCCTTCAAGGTCTAGGATTTTCAGATAAGATAAATTGGTTAGGCACTCCTCAAAGTGCCTTCTGGGCACTGGTATTGGCTGATGTATGGAAAACCACTCCCTTTATGGCCATTATTATACTTACAGGACTTCAAGCCATACCTGAGGATATTTACAAACAGGCCAAAGTAGATGGGGCAAGATTTATAAAAAGATTCTTCTTTATCACCCTTCCCTTGTTACGGCCTGCCTTAATAGTCGCCCTCATATTTAGAACAGCTGATTCCTTAAGAATCTTTGATTTGGTATATGTTCTTACTGGCGGTGGACCAGCCGGGGCAACTAGGACCATTTCTGTCCTCGGCTTCCAATATTATACTAGTGCCGATTTTGGTTTAGGAGCAGCAGTTTCCTCTCTTACCTTTTTAATAGTCTTTGGTTTCTCTCTCCTATATATCAGATTGTGGGGAATTAGAAAGCTATGAGCGAAAGAAGAATAAAATCCATTTTTATAGTTACAGGCTCCATCTTTCTATTTTTGTTTATTATTACTCCTATTTTTTGGATGATGCTTATCTCATTTTCTAAAAATATATCATTTCTCACTGGTGAAACTTACCAATTCAGCTTTTCTAACTATATAACTATTCTTACCTCTAAATCTTTGCATATGATGGATTATTTAAAAAATTCCTTGATAGTGGCCTCCATTACTTCTCCTATAGTGCTTATCATATCTAGTTTTTCTGCCTATGCTATTACTAGGATAAACTTTGCAGGCAGGCGTATTATTCCCCTTTTGGTGTTATCTATTTCTATTTTTCCTCAAATAAGTATTGTGGGTTATCTTTACAAATGGATGGGCAACTTTGGATGGATAAATTCTTATGTAGCCCTGGTGCTTCCATATTTAGCCTGGACATCGCCGTTGGCCTTATGGATCCTTTTAAGTTATTTTTCTCAAATACCAAAGGAGCTAGACAGTGCTGCCTTAATAGATGGAGCAAAAAGACCAAAAATCCTTTTCCGCATCATTCTGCCTTTAGCCACTCCTGGAGTGCTTTCTGGCCTTTTATTGGTTTTTATTGCCTGCTTTAATGAGTTTCTTTTTGCCTTGATGCTTACTTCTGATTATAGGGCACAGACGATCTCTGTGGGTATATCTCTCTTTCAAGGTTTACATGGAGAAATCCCCTGGGGAGAGTTAATGGCTGCCTCATTTTTTGTCACATTTCCATTGATATTACTTACTCTGGTGTTTCAGAGATTTATTATTGAAGGTTTAACCACAGGAGCCATTAAAGAGTGAAAAAAACAGCTATTTTGGTAAGGAATGTAAAAAAGATATTTTCTACTGCAAAGGGGAGAGTCCTTGCCCTTGACAGGATAAACTTAGAAATAAAACCAGGAGAGTTATTTATCATTTTAGGACCAAGTGGATGTGGTAAAAGCACACTTTTAAACATTATTGCTGGTTTGGAAGAGCCCACAGAAGGAGAGATTTTTTTTGGGGATAAGGTTGTTTTTTCAGATAAAAAGCACCTATCTTTAGAACCATTTGAGAGAGATGTGGCTATGGTCTTTCAAAGTTATGCCCTTTATCCTCACATGACAGTTTACCAAAATATGGCCTTTCCTCTGAAAAACTTAAAATACAAAAAAAAGAAAATAAGAGAACAAGTGATTAAAATAGCTCAAATGTTAAGGATAGAAACTCTCTTAGAAAGAAAACCGGCTGAACTCTCAGGTGGTCAAAGACAAAGAGTAGCCATTGGGAGGGCATTAGTAAGAACACCCCAGGTATTACTCATGGATGAGCCTCTTTCTAATCTAGATGCCCAGTTGCGGGCAGAGATGCGAGTAGAACTTAAGGTATTAATTAAAGATTTGGGCATTACCACCATATATGTCACCCATGATCAAACTGAGGCCATGACTTTAGGAGACCGCATTGCCCTATTAAAAGAGGGAGTTTTACAACAAACAGGAAGCCCAGATGAATTATTTTATTGCCCTAAAAACACATTTGTAGCAGGTTTTATAGGCACTCCATCTATGAACTTTCTTTCAGCAGAAATTATTAAATCTATAAAAAAACCCAATATTACCATCGGAATAAGACCCCAGGATATTGAAATAAGACCACCAAACAAAGGCATTATAAATGCCTTTGTCAAATTAGTAGAAAAGATTGGGGATAAATATCTGGTGCATGTAGATTATAGGAAACAAAAAATTATTATAGAAACCTCAAATTTTTCAAAAGAAAAAGAAGTTTCTCTTTTTTGGCCTAAAGAAAAAATGCACTTTTTTGATAAAAATGGAGAAAGGATAGAATCTGTGGAAATAAGGTTTTCATTCGTCTAAGCTGTATTTCTCCTCTGGATATGGATAATCTCTCAACTCATCGTGAAGGGACACTTCATTAACAGCTAAATAAAAATGGCCATGATCACTGAAACCAAATAAAATAGCCTTTTCTTCGCCTCTGAAATAGCAATACCTTTTATTTTTGCTCTACCTCTTTTATCTGTTTTGTTAGCTCTATTAAGGCCGTAGGGGCATTATCTCCTCTTCTCACTCCTAACTTAATAATACGGGTATACCCTCCTTTTACTTCTTGATATCTCTTTCCTATCTCGTCAAAAAGTTTTTTAACTACTTTCTTATCTCTCAAAACAGTCAATGCCTGACGTCTAGCATGTAAATCCCCTCTTTTAGATAAGGATACCATTTTTTCTGCCAAATGACGCAACTCCTTTGCCTTGGCTTCTGTAGTCTGAATACGTTCATGCTTGAATAAAGAGGTTACCATATTACGCAACATAGCTTGACGATGGCTGGCTACCCTTCCTAACTTCCTTCCTTGCTTTCTATGTCTCATACCTGCCCACCTTCTATTTTCTTTAAAATTTCCGGATCCGGAAAGTCTTGTAATTCCATTCCCAAACTTAAACCCATTTGGTGAAGAACATTTTTTATTTCATTTAAAGATTTACGACCAAAATTCCTGGTTTTTAAAAGTTCATCTTCTGTCTTCTGAACCAACTCTCCTATGAGGTGAATATGGGAATTCTTTAAGCAATTCAATGCTCGCACAGAGAGTTCTAACTCATCAATATTTTTATAAAAGACTTCCTTGGGTATCTCTTCTTCTTCTTTCTCTTCAGGTAATTCAGATAATGTTTCCTCCTCTTCCTCAATCAAAAAGATATCTAATTGATCTCTTAATATTTTTGCCGCTAAAGAAATGGCCTTTTCTGAAGTGATTGTGCCATCGGTCCAAACTTCTAAGATAAGCTTATCATAATCAGTCATCTGCCCAACCCTAGCATTACGCACTGTGAAATTTACCTTTCTTATAGGTGAAAAAATGGCATCAATAGGAACAGTCCCTAATGGCTGGCCTTCCTGTTTATTTCTCTCTGCGGGCACATAACCTCTCCCTAAATTAACTGTCATTTCCATAATAAGCTTGGCTTCTTTTGAGGTCAGGGTAGCAATATGTTGCTCAGGGTTTACTATCATTACACTACCATCAGTAATAATATCACCTGCTTTAACTTCCCCTTCACCTTCTTTTTCAATCTTAATTGTTCGTGGAGGATTGGCATGAAGTTTAAGTCTCACTTGTTTTAGATTTAAAACAATATCTGTCACATCTTCTAATACCCCAGAAATAGTTGAAAACTCATGAGCCACACCATCTATCTTTACAGAAGTAATAGCCGCTCCTGGAATAGAAGAAAGCAACACCCGTCTTAAAGCATTACCTAAGGTAATTCCATAGCCCTTTTCTAAAGGTTCATATATAAATTTCCCATAATATGGAGAATAGCTCTTTTCGTCTCTTTCTACCTTTTTTGGTTTGATTAACTTTACTCCACCAACTTTGCTCATGTTAAATTCCCTCAAAATTTATTTAGAATAAAACTCAACGATCAGTTGTTCTTGCACTGGAATAGCAATTTCTTCTCGGGTCGGTAGAGCCTTTATTCTTCCCTCAAATTTTTCCTTATCTACCTCCAGCCAAGAAGGAATCCCTCGGCTGGCTATACCTTCCAAAGCCTCTTTTACAAAAGGTATCTCTTGGCTTTTTTCTCTCAACTTTATCACATCGCCTACCTCTACCAAATAAGAAGGAATATTGACTTTTTTGTTATTGATTAAAATATGACCATGTCTTACCAATTGTCTTGCTTGATTTCGGGAATGCGCAAAACCCATTTTATAGACTACATTATCCAGTCTCCTTTCTAAAAGTATTAATAGTTTTTCTCCTGTTACTCCTTTTTGTTTCTCCGCCTTTTCAAAATAAAGGCGAAATTGCTTTTCTAAAATGCCATAAATCCTTCTTAGCTTTTGCTTCTCCCTTAAAAGCAAACCATACTCTGTTTTTTTCATTCTTGCCTGACCATGCTGACCCGGGGAATAAGGTCTCCTTTCTAAAGCACACTTATCTGTGTAACATCTCTCCCCTTTAAGAAATAACTTCACTCCTTCTCGTCGACATAATCGACAAACAGCCTCTCTATATCTGGCCAAAACTAACCTCCTTATACATCTTATTTTTCATCCCCTGACCTCTAAATTCTAAATTTTTAAACCCTTCTTCTCTTTGGAGGACGACAACCATTATGGGGAATAGGAGTTACATCTTTTATTAAAGTGATTTTTAACCCTGCTGCCTGGATAGCCCGAATAGCAGACTCCCGGCCTGCTCCTGGGCCCTTAACATAGGCTTCTAGTCTCTTCATACCGTGTTCCATAGCTTTTTTAGCTGCATCCTGTCCTGCCAATTGGGCAGCAAAGGGTGTACTCTTCCTTGAACCCTTAAACCCCTTTATTCCTGCACTTGACCAAGCGATAGTATTACCTTGCTTATCTGTAATGGTTATTATGGTATTATTAAAAGTGGCTTGAATATGAACAATGCCTTCTTCTACCAGTTTTTTCTCTCTTTTTTTTACTCTTTGTCTTCTAGCCATTTATTTCTTACTCCTTTGTCTTTTTCTTCCTTTTACCCAAAACAGAACCGCGAGGACCTTTACGGCATCTAGCATTTGAACGCGTGCGCTGTCCTCTTACAGGAAGACCTCTTATATGTCTTAATCCCCGATAACAACCCATGTCAATAAGGCGTTTAATATTTGCTGATACCTCAAGCTTTAAATCCCCCTCTACTTTGTATTCCCTATCAATAATTTCTCTGATCTTTGTCAATTCCTCATCTGTTAAGTCATCTGTTTTTTTATTGAACTCCACTCCGGCTTTCTCCAAAATCTTTTGAGCAGAACTATGCCCAATACCATAAATATTGGTCAAAGCAACCTTTATTCCCTTCCCCTTAGGCATTTCTACACCTGCTATTCTAGCCACTTATTTCCTCCCATTTATCCTTGTCTTTGCTTATGCCTAGGATTTTCACAAATAACCCTAACCACCCCTTTCCTTTTAATAATCTTACACTTACTACAAATCTTCTTAACAGAAGCCCTCACTTTCATTTCATACCCCTTATTTAATTCTATAAACTATCCTCCCTCGGCTTAAATCATAGGGAGAAAGCTCCACCTTCACTCTGTCCCCTGGTAAGACTTTAATAAAATGCATCCTCAACTTTCCAGCAATATGAGCTAGAACCCGATGTCCATTATCTAACTCCACTCTAAACATGGCGTTAGGTAAAGCCTCTACCACCCTTCCTTCTACTTCTATTGCTTCTTCTTTAGGCATCTTTAAATTATAGATAAAATTTCAGGACCATTTTCAGTAATGGCTATAGTATGCTCAAAATGGGCCGAAAGTTTACGGTCTTTTGTCACTGCCGTCCAACCATCAGGCAAAATTTCCACTTCATAAGTCCCCTCATTCACCATAGGCTCAATAGCCAATACCATTCCCTCCTTTAACCTTGGACCTTGGCCAGGTTTGCCAAAGTTAGGCACTTGGGGGTCTTCGTGCAACGAACGGCCAATGCCATGCCCTACAAACTGCCTTACTACTGAATAACCATATTTTTCCACATGGTTTTGAATAGCAGCCGAAATATCATAAAGATGATTTCCTGCTTGTGCCTTTCCAATTCCTTTATACAAGGCTTCTTGAGTTACTTTTAACAACCGTTCTGCCCTTTTAGAAATCTTACCTACTGGCACAGTAATAGCAGCATCTCCATAATAACCATCATAGAGCACACCAAAATCAAAACTTACAATGTCTCCTTCTCTAACTCGCCGTTTTGAGGGAATCCCATGGACTACTTCTTCGTTTATAGAAACACACAAACTAGAAGGATACCCCATATATCCCTTGAAAGCTGGCTTACCACCTTTTTTTACACACAACTCTTCTGCAAATCTATCTAATTCTAAAGTAGTTATACCTGGTTTTGTAATCTCTTTCAATCTCTCTAAAACTTGGGCAACAATAGCATTGCTTTTCCTCATCTTCTGGATTTCCCACCGCGCTTTTAATATAATCATTTAGCCTTCTAGCAATTGCACAATCCGGTTGAAGATATCTTGAATACTTCCTGTTCCGTCTATGCGACGTAATAAACCCTTTTTTTCATAAAATTCTATCAAGGGCTTGGTTTGTTTATTGTATACTTCTAATCGGGCTTTGACAGTTTCTTCATTATCATCTGCGCGTTGGTAAAGTTCACCTCCACACTTATCACACACACCTTCCTGTTTGGGTGGATTAAAGATCACATGATACATTGCTCCACACTTTTTACAAGTCCTACGACCAGTGAGGCGTTTTAACAACTCTCCTTCAGGCACATCTACAGTTATTGCATGGTCAATTTTTTTATTCATTTTTTCTAAAACACCATCTAAGGCCTCTGCTTGAGCTACGGTGCGAGGGAAACCATCTAAGATAAATCCTTTATCACAATCGGCTTCTTTTAATCTTTCTTCAATAAGCCCAATGACCACTTCATCCGAAACTAATTGTCCCTTTTCCATAAACTCCTTGGCCTTTTTACCCAATTCTGTCCCTGCTGCCACAGCCGCTCGCAACATATCGCCTGTGGAAATTTGAGGAATACCATATTTCTCAATTAACATCTTAGCCTGTGTTCCTTTACCTGCACCAGGTGCACCTAAAAGAATAAGATTCATGATAACCTCCTTTCTTTTTTTATGAACTAACTCCCTTAAACTTGCTCTTTTTCAAAAAACCCTCATAATATCTACTAATTAAATGAGTCTCTATCTGGGCAATGGTCTCAATAGCCACCCCAACTACGATTAACAAAGCCGTCCCGCCAAAATAAAATGGGGTATGAAATTTCTTGATCAGAATAGTAGGCAACACACACACTAGAGATACATAAATACCTCCTGCCAAGGTCAAACGAGTAAGAATTTTATCTATAAACTCTGCAGTTCTTTTCCCAGGTCTTATGCCAGGAATATACCCCCCATATTTCCTCATATTATCTGCTACATCCTCAGGATTAAAAATAATAGCTGTATAAAAATAACAAAAAAAGATAATCAAAGCAACATAAAGTAGTAAATATAGAGGAGAACCCCATCTAAACAGTCCCACTACATTTTCTACCACAGGTATTTTTACAAACTGGGCAATAGTAGCAGGAAACATAAGGATAGAAGAGGCAAAAATGGGAGGAATGACCCCAGAAGTGTTAATCCGTAAGGGCAAGTGTGTGCTTTGTCCACCATAAACTCGTCTACCAACCACTCGCCTAGCATATTGAATGGGAATACGCCGCTGCCCTCTTTCCATAAATACGATAAAAGCTACCACAGCTATCATAAACACAATCAACAATATCAATTGAAAAATATTAATTTCGCCTGTTCTCAACAATCTAGTGGTATTTACTATGGCTGGTGGCATACCTGCTACAATACCAGAAAAAATAATGAGAGAAATCCCATTCCCTATCCCCTTTTCTGTAATTTGTTCTCCTAACCACATAAGAAAAGCAGTGCCTGAGGTGAGAGTAATCATAGATAATAATCTAAATCCCCAACCAGGATGAGGCACCACATGCACCTCTCCCAAAACCATGTTTTCCAGACCTACAGAAATAAAAAAGCCTTGGATTAAACTCAAACCAATAGTGGCATAACGAGTATATTGAGTGATTTTTCTACGTCCTAATTCTCCTTCTTTCTTCAGCCTTTCCAAATAAGGCACTACGGCTGTCAGAAGTTCAAAAATGATGGCTGCACTGATATAAGGCATAATACCTAAGGCAAAGATAGAAAGTCGTCTTAATGCTCCCCCAGAGAACATATCTATTAGACCAAAAAGTGTGCCTTTGGTCTTGGCGAAAAAGGCAGTTAGAGCCGCTGTATCTACACCAGGCGTAGGAATATGTATACCTAGCCTATATATAGCTAACATTAAAATGGTAAAGATAATACGACGCTTTAATTCTGGAATTTTAGGAATATTTTGGAATCCCTGAATCACCTAAATTACCTCTACCCTACCTCCAGCAGCCTCTATTTTTGATTTTGCCTGCTGACTTATTTTGTGAACTTTTATCAATAAAGGAAAAGAAATATCTCCATCACCCAAGAGTTTTATCCGTTTATTTTTCTTTTTGATCAAACCTACTTCCAAGAGTTTTTCTGGAGTTACCTCCTCATTCTCTCTAAATTTTTTCACTAAATCTCTTATATTAATAATGGCAAATTCTTCTTTAAAGATATTTTTAAATCCCCGTTTGGGTAAACGTCTATACAAAGGCATCTGGCCACCTTCAAAATAAGGCTTCACCTGACCACCGCTTCTAGCTTTTTGCCCTTTCTGACCCCGACCGCAAGTATTGCCATGGCCTGAACCATCACCTCGACCAAGTCTCTTTTTCTTTCTTATAGCCCCATAAGGTGGTTTCAAGTTATTCAGAGATATCACTATTGCCCCCTATTCTAAAACTTTAACTAAATGAGACACTTTTCTTATCATTCCCCGGATTTGAGGATTATCTGGCAATTCAACTACTTTATTCAGTTTGGTAAGACGCAAACTTTTCAATGTTAATATCTGCCTTTGTGAACATCCATTTTTACTTTTTATCAATTTTATTTTAATAGTCTCACCCATATCCTAATTTTTCTAAATTAAGTTATGCCAACCAACCCAATAATTTCCCCTTTATTTTGTATCTTGTAAGTCCATTAACAACACCTATGAAACACTTTTCATTTCTTTAAAACCATTCATTACTGCCTTTATCACATTATGAGGATTCCTCGAACCTATACATTTAGTCAATATATCTTTGACACCTACTGCTTCCATGATTGCCCTTACAGCACCTCCTGCTTTTATACCCGTACCTCTAGAGGCAGGTTTCAAAATTACCTTAGCTGCCCCAAATTCCGCTATTACCTCATGGGGTATAGTTGAACCTTTAAGAGGAACTTTAAACATATTTTTGCGCGCCTTTTCTATAGCTTTTCTAATAGCATCAGGCACTTCATGAGCCTTACCTAACCCATATCCCACCATACCTTCTCCATCACCTACAATGGCTAAAGCACTAAATTTAAATCTCCTCCCGCCTTTGACTACTTTGGCTACTCGTCTAATTTCTACTATCTTATCTATTAACTGCGGTGTAGCCCCCTTTTCCTCTTCAAAAACCACTAATATCCTCCTTTGGCTCTATTCAAAATTCTACCACATTTCGAACAGATAATAAGAATCATTTGCAGTGCAACCCTTCAGACAGGTCTTACTCCTTTCCCATTTCTCAATTTGCGTTCTCCACTTACTCTTGTTTAAAACTCTAAACCCCCTTCTCTTGCCCCTTCAGCCAAAGCCTTTATTCTACCATGATAGGGAAAACCATTCCTATCAAAAACTACTCTTTTAATTCCCTTTTCTAACGCCCTTTGGGCGACTAACTTACCTACTTCCTTAGAGGGTAATATCTTCCCTTTCATGTTTTTTATTTCTTCTCTTAATACTGGATCAAGAGTGGAAGCTGCTACTAAAGTCCTACCTTGTGTATCATCTATTATCTGGGCATAAATGTGTTTCAAACTTTTAAAAACACACAATCTCACCCTTGTGCTTGTCCCAAATATCTTTTTTCTAATACGCCGCTTTCGGCGAAGTCTAGCTAACCTTTTCTCTCTTGCCGAAATCACAAATTATTTCCCTCCTGTCTTACCAGCCTTTCTATGTATTTGTTCATTTTCATAACTAATACCTTTTCCTTTATAAGGCTCTGGGGGCCTAAATTTTCTAATAATAGCTGCCACTTGACCTACTAATTCCTTGTCTATACCTTCAACAATAATTTTTTTTCCATCTACTCTTAAATTAATACCTTCTGGAGGCTCATATTCTAAAGGATGAGAGAAACCTAGAGATAATACCATCTTTCTACCCTTTAACTCAACCTTATATCCTAAACCCTCAATCACCAATATCTTTTTAAATCCCTCGGTTACCCCTTTTACCATATTAGCAACAAGTTGCCTGGTTAAACCATGCAAGGCTTTAGCTTGTTTTGAATCATTGTCACGTAAGACCTTTATAATGTTACCTTCTTGTTTAACCTTTATATAAGGTGTAATTTCTCGCTTCAGTTCTCCCTTCGGCCCTTTTACGCATATATATCCATCATCAATTACTACCTCTACCTTATCTGGAATATTTATAGGTATTTTTCCTATGCGCGACATAACATATCTCCTACCAGATAGAACAAAGCCATTCTCCACCTATCCCCAATGCCCTGGCCTGTTTATCTGTCAATATACCCTTTGAAGTGGAAATAATAGCAATACCCAAACCATTAAGCACATAAGGTATTTTTTCTTTTTTCACATAAATTCGTCTGCCAGGTTTACTAATTCTTTTCAAGCCAGAAATAACACTCTTTTTATCTTCGTTATACTTGAGAGTGACTTTTATAATCCCCTGTTTACCATCTTTGATCAATTTATGTTGTTGAATATAACCTTCTTGTTTAAGGATATGAATAATACTTAATTTAAGTTTTGAACTAGGAATTTCTACCTCAGACTTTTTTGCCTGAATGGCATTCCTTATACGTGTTAACATATCAGCAATAGGATCAGTAACATTAGACATAAATACTCCTCTCTACCAACTTGCTTTTATTACTCCAGGAATTTCTCCCTTTAAAGCTAATGTTCGGAAACAAATTCTACACACACCAAACTTTCTCAAAAAAGCACGAGACCTACCACATAAAGGACAGCGGTTATATTTTCTGGTTTTAAACTTAGGTGGTCTCTGTGCCTTTATCATTAACGCCTTTCTTGCCATTACTATCTCCTAAAAGGTAATCCCAGTTTTTCTAAAAGACTCTTACCTTCTTCATCTGTTTTTGCTGTAGTTACAAAAGTAATATTCATTCCCTTAACTTTATCTATTTTGTCATAATCTATCTCTGGAAAAATAATATGTTCCTTAATCCCCAAAGTATAATTACCACGACCATCAAAGGCTTCATCTGAAACGCCTTTAAAATCTCGCACTCGGGGTAAAGCAAAATTAACTAGTCTATCAAAAAAATCATACATTCTATCTCGCCGCAATGTAACTTTACAGCCAATAGGCATACCAGCTCGTAATTTAAAAGCAGCGATTGATTTCTTCGCTCGTCTAATCACTGGTCTTTGTCCAGCAATCAAAGCCAATTCCTCAACCGCAGCATCTAGAATCCTTATGTTCTGTGTTGCTTCTCCAACTCCCATATTAAGCACTATCTTAACCAACTTGGGCACTTGCATAGGGTTTTTATAGCCAAACTCTTTCATCAGTAAAGGCACTACCTTTTTCTCATAGTATTCTCTCAATCTAGCCCTCATTCCACTATACCTTATCTATAACTTCATTGCACTTTTTACAATATCTTACTTTCCGACCATCCTCTAAAACCTTTCTTCCGATACGGACAGGTCGCATACATTTATCACACATAACCATTACATTGGATATATGAATAGGTGCTTCTTTCTCAATTATTCCTCCCTTTCCAGTAGTAGGACTTGGTTTGGCGTGACGTTTTACCATATTTATTTTTTCCACAATAATCTTTTGTTCCTTAGGGAGAACCTTCAAAACTTTACCAATTCTGCCCTTTTCCTTACCTGCTATAACCATTACCTTATCATCTTTTTTAATGCATAAGCTCATTATACTACCTCAGGTGCTAAAGAAACTATCTTCATAAAATTTTTTGCTCTCAACTCTCGAGCAACAGGTCCAAATATCCGCGTACCTATAGGCTCCCCTGCGGGATTTAAAAGGACTACAGCATTATTATCAAAACGGACATAGGTACCATCACTACGTCCCATTTCTTTCTTGGTCCTTACTACCACTGCCCTCAAGACCGTTCCTTTTTTTACTTTTGATTCAGGTAAAGCATCCTTTACAGAAACAACAATCACATCTCCGATCTCAGCATATCTTTTTGCAGACCCACCAAGAACCCCTATGCAAGCTACCGTTTTTGCACCACTATTATCTGCCACTTCAAGCTGGGTCTGTCTTTGAATCATCTTCCTATTCTGCCCTTTCTAAAATTTTTAAAACCCGCCAATATTTGTGTTTACTAAGTGGACGAGTCTGCACAATTTGTACTTTATCATTTATTTTACACTCATTTTTTTCATCATGAGCCATAAATTTAGCTTTCCGACGAATATATTTACCTGTCCGGGGATGCTTTATTAATCTTTCTACTCTTATTACAACGGTTTTATCCATTTTATCACTAACCACTACCCCCTCCAGGGTCTTTTTTGCACCCCTTTCTCCCATACAAATCACCTCTTTTGCTCATTTAAAATAGTCTTAATTCTAGCAATATCCTTTCTCACCAAAGAAAGCCTTTTTATATTTTCCAACTGTCCTGTAGCATGTTGGAAACGAAGTTTAAAAAGCTCTTCCTGAAGTTCTTTTAACTTCACTTCTATTTCCTCTTTAGTTAACTTTCGCCATTCACTTGCGCGCATATACCCCACTCCGGGTGATAATTTTTGTAGGAATAGGTAACTTGTGAGATGCCAAACGCAAGGCCTCTAGAGCCACCTCTTCAGGAACTCCCTTAATTTCATAAATAATACGTCCTGGCTTCACCACTGCCACCCAACCTTCTGGGGAACCTTTTCCTGAACCCATTCTGG
Source organism: Candidatus Desulfofervidus auxilii (assembly GCF_001577525.1). Classification (GTDB taxonomy): domain Bacteria; phylum Desulfobacterota; class Desulfofervidia; order Desulfofervidales; family Desulfofervidaceae; genus Desulfofervidus; species Desulfofervidus auxilii. The sequence goes on from NZ_CP013015.1 coordinate 456,858, forward strand.
TTTCAGCTGGTTTTTTGGTTATAGGTTTATCAGGAAATACCCTGATCCACAACTTACCTCCCCTTTTCATATGACGGGTAATGGCAATTCTAGCTGCTTCTATTTGTTGAGCAGTTAACCAACATGCCCCAAGAGCCTTTAAGGCATAATCACCAAAAGCCAAGGTGCAACCGCGAGTAGCCATTCCTCGCATTCTACCTTTCTGTTGCTTCCTGTATTTTACCCTTTTAGGTGCTAACATTAACTTTACCCCTTTATACTAGTGAACCCTCTTCTTTCTCTTCCAACACTTCACCTTTAAATATCCAAACTTTCACACCAATAATTCCATAAATAGTCCTTGCCTCTGCTAGACCATAATCAATATTTGCTCTCAATGTATGTAAAGGCACACGACCTTCTCGATACCACTCTGTCCTGGCCATTTCTGCCCCACCTAATCTACCAGAACATTCTACCTTAATTCCTTGAGCTCCGAATCTTAAGGCAGTAGATACTGCTCTTTTCATGGCTCGCCGAAAAGCCACTCGACGCGTCAACTGTAAAGCCACATTCTCTGCTACTAGTTGAGCATCTAATTCGGGTCTTTTAACCTCTAAAATATCTATCAAGGTTTCGCTTTTTATCTGAGATTCTAAATCCTTTTTAAGCCTCTCTATTTCTGCACCTTTTTTACCAATCACAATTCCTGGTCGAGCGGTATGAATTTTAATCCTAACCTTGTCAGCCGCACGTTCAATTTCTATCTTGGAAATTCCTGCACGATAAAGATGCTTTTTAAAAAATTGCCTAATATATCTATCTTCAACAACAAAACTGGGAAATTCCCTTTCTGCATACCATTTGGAATCCCATGTCTTAATAATACCCAATCTCAAACCTACAGGATGTACCTTTTGTCCCAAACGTTACCTCCTTTCCATTACATCAACTCATCTAATATAACAACAATGTGACTGGTCCTTTTTCTAATCCGATAAGCCCGACCAACAGCACGGGGACGAATGCGCTTAAGTATAGGCCCTGGATCCGCATAAATTTGTTTTACATATAAATTATCCACATCTACATCAGGATGTTGTTCTGCATTAGCCACCGCAGACTTTATTGTCTTCTCCACCACTTTAGCTGCTCTTTTAGGTGTAAATTTTAAAATCCCTAGTGCCTCAGCTACCTTTTTACCCACTAAAATATTGGTAACCAAACGCACCTTATGGGGCGAAATTCTCACATATTTAGCCACAGCCCTTGTTTCCACTATCTTCTCCCCTTTCCTTTAACCTTCCCCTTCCTATCACCAGCATGACCATGAAAAGTCCTGGTAGGAGCAAACTCTCCTAACTTATGCCCTACCATATTTTCTGTTATATAAACGGGAATAAATTTTCGTCCATTATGAATGGCAAAGGTAAATCCTACAAAATCAGGAATAATAGTAGAACGTCGTGACCAAGTTTTAACTACTTTCTTTTCTCCTGATTCCTTTAATTTTTGCACCTTTTTTAACAATTTTTCATCCACAAAAGGTCCTTTTCTTACAGAACGTCCCAAAATAGCCTCCTTTATCTTCTCCGTTTAACTATATATTTATCACTTGGTTTTCTACCTCTAGTTTTATATCCTTTAGTAGGCTTACCCCAAGGTGTGCAAGGATGGCGACCACCAGAAGCCTTTCCTTCTCCTCCCCCTAATGGATGATCGATGGGATTCATAGCCACACCACGGACTGTAGGGCGAATTCCTATCCAGCGGGAACGACCTGCCTTTCCAATACTGACATGCATATGATCTAAATTACCCACCTGGCCAATAGTAGCTTTACATTCCAGACTAACTAATCTTACTTCTCCAGAAGGTAATCGTAAATGAGCATAGGGTTCTTCCTTAGCCAAAATTTGAGCATAACATCCTGCACTCCGTGCAATTTGCCCTCCTTTCCCAGGGCGTAACTCCACATTATGAACAATGGTTCCTACTGGAATATCCTTAATGGCTAAACAATTTCCTGGATTGATGTCTACTTCTTCACCTGATATTACGGTATCTCCTACAGAAAGTCCCAATGGAGCTAAAATATACCTCTTCTCTCCATCCACATAATGCAAGAGGGCAATTCTAGCTGAACGATTAGGGTCATATTCAATAGCCGCTACCTTTGCTGGCACTCCAAATTTATCCCTTTTAAAATCAATAATTCGGTATAAACGTTTATGGCCGCCTCCCTTATGGCGACAAGTAATACGCCCATAAACATTTCGTCCACTGTGTTTTTTTAAGGGAACAAGTAAGCTTTTTTCTGGTTTTTTAGAGGTGATTTCTTCAGAAGCCAAATAACTCTGAAAACGCCTGCCTCCAGAAGTAGGTTTGCACTTTTTAATAGGCATAATCAAACTCCCTCAAAAAACTCTATATGATCCCCTGGACGTAAGGTAACAATAGCTTTTTTCCAATTCTTCCTCCTACCTTCCCATCGTCCCATTCGCCTTTTTTTCCCCTTAACAGTAAGGGTATGCACATTCAAAACCTTGACATTAAACAATTTTTCCACACTCTGTTTGATTTCAATCTTATTAGCCCTAGGATCAACTTCAAAAGCAAGTTTATTCATAGATTCCTTCTGTAAAGTGCTTTTCTCAGTTATTATTGGCCTTTTTATTATTTGATGCATGTCTTTCATGAAAGTAAAAACCCCTCAATCTTAGGAATTGAATCTTGTAACAATACTAAATAATCATACCGTAATACATCATAAACATTTAGGCCTTCTACTGGCAAAATCTGGAATTCAGGTACATTACGAGCAGCGAGTTCCAGAGTTTTATTTCGCCCGTTAGTTATTATTAGGGCCTTATTTAAATTTAAGTTATGTGCTATTTCTAAAAATTTCTTGGTTTTAATCTCATCTAAAACGATATTATCTACTACTTTTAAAAGTCCTTTTTTTAACTTTGAAGTAAGAACAATCTTCAAAGACTGCTTACGGACTTTTTTAGGCAATGAATAACTATAATTGCGCGGTTTAGGACCAAAAACTACACCTCCACCAACCCAATGAGGAGCCCTAATACTACCTTGCCTTGCCCTACCAGTGCCTTTTTGTCGCCACGGTTTTCTACCACCACCCCTCACTTCGCCTCTAGTCTTAGTGGAAGCAGTGCCAGCACGACGACAGGCCAACTGCCACTTAACCACTTCATAAACCAAGTATGGTTTTATAGGCACATTGAATATAGCCTCTGCCAGCTTAATCTGTCCTATTTCTTCTCCATGTTGATTATGAAGTTTCACTTCTAACATCTTAATTCCTTGAACCTACCTTTTTAATAACTACTAAGCTATTCCGACTCCCAGGTATAGCCCCTTTAACTAAAAGTAAGTTATGTTCTGGTCTTACATCTACAATTTTTAAGTTTTTAATGGTTACTTGTTTGTTACCCATATGCCCAGGCATCTTTTTGCCTTTAATTACTCTTCCTGGAAAAGCACAAGCACCAATAGATTTAGGCCCACGGTGGTTTCTACTCCCATGAGTCTCTGGTCCTCTTTTAAAACCATACCTTTTAATTACTCCTGCAAAACCGCGGCCTTTACTTCTTCCAGTCACATTTACTATATCTCCTGGCTGGAACTCATCTACTGTAATCCGCTGTCCTACTTCAATAGCGTCTATATTTTCCACTTTAAATTCTTTTAAATAATAAAAACAGGATACCTGAGCCTTTTCAAAATGTCCCAAAAGGGGCCTGGTTACCCTTGTCTTCTTTTTAGGCAAAAAGCCCATTTGTATTCCTTGGTAACCATCCTTTTCTAATGTTTTCTTTTGAACTATTACGCAAGGCCCAGCCTCAAGAATAGTTACAGGAACTATGTTCCCATCCTCATCGAAAATACGAGTCATACCCAATTTTTTTCCTAAAATGCCCTTTACCATTTCCACACCTTACAATTTAATTTCCACATCTACTCCTGAAGCTAACTCTAAGTTCATTAAAGCATCCACTGTTTGGTGCGTTGGTTCCACAATATCTATCAATCGTTTATGAGTTCTTATTTCAAATTGCTCTCTTGATTTTTTATCCTTATGTGGAGACCTGAGCACGGTCCACCTGCTTATTTTAGTGGGTAAGGGAATGGGACCTATAACTTTTGCTCCGCTTTTTTTGGCAGTTTGCACAATTTGGGTTACTGCTTGATCCAACAGGCGATGGTCGAATGCCTTCAATTTTATTCGTATCTTTTGGTTTTCAATCATGCATTCTTACTCCAATATTTTAGTTACCACTCCAGCTCCAACTGTCCGCCCACCTTCTCTAATGGCAAATCGTAATCCCTCTTCCATGGCAATAGGCTCTAATAAACTCACTTCTAAATTCACATTGTCTCCAGGCATCACCATCTCTACTCCCTCAGGTAAACTCACTACCCCCGTCACATCAGTAGTCCTAAAATAAAACTGCGGCCTGTATCCTGGAAAAAATGGTGTGTGCCTCCCACCTTCTTCTTTGGTCAATACATATACCTCAGCCTTAAATCTAGTGTGAGGAGTAATACTGCCAGGAACCGCTAATACCATACCCCTCTCTACCTCATCCTTCCCTATCCCTCTTAACAATACTCCTATATTATCACCTGCCCTACCTTCATCCAATATCTTCCTGAACATCTCTATACTGGTGGCTACTGTCTTCCGTGTAGGCCCTAATCCCACTATCTCTACTTCTTGTCCTGGTTTGATAATACCCCTCTCTACTCTACCTGTCACTACCGTCCCTCTTCCACTAATGCTAAATACATCCTCTATGGGCATCAAAAATGGCTTGTCTAATGGCCTCACTGGCTGCGGTATGTATTCATCTATGGCATCTAATAATTGCCATATCGGACCACACCACTTACATTCCCTCTTCCCACATCCACATTCCAAGGCCTTTAAGGCACTTCCTTTTATCACTGGCACCTCATCACCAGGAAATTCATATTTGCTCAAAAGCTCCCTTACTTCTAATTCCACTAATTCAATTAATTCTTCATCTTCTACCATGTCTACTTTGTTTATAAATACTACTATGGATGGCACTCCTACTTGCCGGGAAAGCAATATGTGCTCCCTGGTCTGAGGCATGGGACCATCATCCGCAGCTACTACCAATATAGAACCATCCATCTGGGCTGCACCAGTAATAGTGTTCTTAATATAATCTGCATGCCCAGGACAATCTATATGAGCATAGTGCCTCTTATCTGTCTCATATTCTACATGGGCAATGGCTATAGTAATCCCCCTCTCCTTCTCTTCAGGTGCCTTGTCTATTTCTTCAAAGGGAATATATTTGGCTAACTTCTGCTTTTCCAATATCTGAGTTATTGCTGCTGTCAAAGTAGTCTTACCATGGTCTATATGACCAATAGTGCCTATGTTTATGTGTGGCTTCTTCCTCTCAAACTTCTGTTTCCCCATCTCTTAACCTCCTCAATGTTTTACTTAATGTCTTCTCCTTTTCAACGGCAATGCTTCCGCCATTTTAGCTGGTACTGGCTCATAATGTGAAAACTGCATCATATAAGTCGCTCTACCTTGAGTGACTGAACGCAGTGTTGTAGCATATCCAAACATTTCTGCCAAGGGGACATGGGCCTTAATTGCCTGGGCATTTTTTCTTATCTCTATCCCTATAATTTTACCTCGTCGGGCTGTAATATCTGCCATTACATCACCTACATATGTTTGGGGCACAATCACTTCTAACAACATAATAGGCTCCAATAACACCGGATTGGCCTTTTTAACTCCTTCTTTAAGGGCCATTGAACCAGCAATGGCAAAAGCCATATCTGAAGAATCTACCTCATGATAAGAACCATCAACCAATTTCACCCTCAGGTCAGTAAGAGGATAACCGGCAATAACTCCCCGCTCTATAGCCTCTCTTACCCCTTGTTCTACTGCGGGGATATATTCTTTAGGAATTACACCTCCAGTAATAGCATCTACAAATTCAAAACCCTTACCTCGGGGTAATGGTTCTATCTCTAACCACACATGTCCATATTGGCCACGTCCACCAGTTTGTTTAATAAAGCGTCCTTCTGCCTTAACTTGCTTGGTAATGGTTTCCCGATAAGCTACTTGAGGACGTCCTACATTAGCCTGGACATTGAATTCTCGTTGTAAACGATGCACTATAATCTCTAAGTGTAATTCTCCCATACCCCCAATAAGGGTCTCGCCTGTTTCCTCATCGTATCTTACTTTAAAAGAGGGGTCTTCAATAGCAATTTTACGTAAGGCAGTGCCTAGTTTATCCTGATCTTCTTTAGTTTTCGGCTCAATAGCTACGGCTATTACTGGCTCAGGAAATTCTATTGCTTCTAATATAATGGGAGCTCTTTCTTCACATAAGGTATCTCCAGTAGTAGTCTTTCTTAAACCCACTGCAGCCACAATATCACCTGCATATACCTCAGTAATATCCTCCCGTTTATTGGCATGCATTTTTAAAAGACGCCCGATTTTTTCTTTTACACCTTTAGTAGCATTAAACACTGTATCGCCTATCTTCAAACTCCCTGCATAAATACGCAAAAAGGCTAGATGGCCCACATAAGGATCGGTTACTAACTTAAAAACCAAGGCGGTAAAAGGGGCATCATCGGATGCAGGTCTTTCTATTTCCTTCCCTTCTAATGTTTTTCCTTTTATAGGAGGAACATTTACGGGTGAGGGAAGGTAATCTACTATTGCATCTAATAGAGGTTGAACCCCCTTGTTTTTAAAGGCTGAACCACATAAAACCGGAACTAACTTTAGTTCTATTGTGCCCTGGCGCAATGTTTTTTGGATTTCCTCTTGTTCAATTTCTTTTCCTTCTAAATATTTCTCCATGATTACTTCATCAAAATCAGCCAATGCCTCTATCAGTCTTTCCCTATATTGTTTTGCCTCACCTTGAAATTCCTCAGGAATAGGAAGGTATTTATATTTTGCACCAAGAGTTTCCTCATCAAAAACAACAGCTTTCATCTTGACTAAATCAATTACACCTTGGAACAACTCTTCTTTGCCTAAAGGAATTTGAATAGGAATAGGATAAGACTTGAGTCTATCTCTCATCATTTCTATACAACCCTGGAAATCAGCCCCTACCCTGTCCATTTTGTTAATAAAGGCCAATCTAGGCACATGGTATTTATCTGCCTGTCTCCAAACAGTCTCAGATTGGGGTTCTACTCCACCAACAGCACAAAAAATACCTATAGCTCCATCTAAAACACGCAATGCTCTTTCTACTTCAACAGTAAAATCTACATGACCAGGGGTATCTATAATATTAATCCGATAACCTCGCCAGAAGCAAGTAGTGGCTGCTGAAGTAATAGTAATTCCCCGCTCCCGTTCTTCTTCCATAAAATCCATAACCGCAGTGCCTTCATGAACCTCACCCATTAAGTGAGAGATACCAGTATAAAATAGTATCCTCTCTGTGGTTGTTGTTTTCCCAGCATCAATATGGGCAATAAACCCTATATTCCTGACTTTCTCAATAGGTATAATCCTTCCCACCATTACCACCTATAATGAGCAAATGCCCGATTTGCTTCAGCCATACGATGTGTATCTTCTTTTTTCTTAATAGCTCCCCCTTTATTGTTATAGGCCTCTAAAAGTTCATTAGCTAATTTAAGCACCATTCCTCTTTCACTCCTTGCTCTAGCACTATTAATAATCCATTTTATGGCTAAACTAATCCGCCTTTCAGGACGCACTTCTATAGGCACCTGATAGGTAGCACCACCTACCCGTCTGGATTTTACTTCTAATACAGGCTTCACATTCTCAACTGCTTTCTCGAAAACCTCTAAGGAATTTTTACCTGTTTTTTCTTTAATAATATTTAAAGCCTTGTAAAATATGGATTCCGCCACACTTTTTTTACCATCTCTCATCATACAATTTATGAATTTAGCTACCAGCACACTCCCATACTTAGGATCAGGTAATATTTCTCTTTTAGGTGCAGGGCCTTTTCTTGGCATTATTCAACCTCACTATTTTGGTTTTTTAGTTCCATATCTAGAACGGCTTTGCCGTCTGTCTTGCACACTCATGGCGTCTAACGTTCCTCTGACCACTTGATATCGCACACCTGGTAAGTCTTTAACACGGCCACCTCGCACCAAGACGACCGAGTGTTCCTGTAAGTTATGTCCGATGCCAGGGATATAAGAAGTAACTTCTATCCCATTTGTTAACCGCACCCGACACACCTTCCTTAAGGCAGAATTTGGCTTTTTAGGAGTAGTAGTGTAAACCCTCACACATACTCCCCTCTTTTGAGGACATTTAGTCAATGCAGGGGCTGAACTCCTCTTTTTTATCTTTTCTCGCCCTTTTCTTACTAATTGGTTAATAGTAGGCATACCTTCAAACCTCCCTTAGTCCACACAAAATTAGCCTTCTTACAGCTTTAGTTTTTATTTGTCAAGACCTCTTAAGAGGCAGCTTGACCTTCCACTTTTTTTATCTGCCCTTCCACTTCTTCAGGCACAATTTCGGGTTGCTCCACTTCTATATTTGTAGAGCGATAAACCTTAAGACCTGTACCGGCTGGAATAAGAAGACCAACAATAACATTTTCCTTCAATCCCCGCAAATAATCTACCTTACCGCTTACAGCAGCATCTGTTAATACTCTAGTCGTTTCTTGGAAGGAAGCAGCCGAAATAAAACTTTCTGTTCCTAAAGAAGCCTTCGTAATTCCTACTAATACAGGCTCTGCCTGAGCAGGCTTCCCATTTTGGGCTATAATCTTCTCATTCACCTCTTCAAAAACATATTTATCCACTAACTCTCCTACCACAAATTCTGTATCTCCTGGTTCTAATATTCTCACCTTCTTCATCATCTGGCGGATAATGATTTCTATATGTTTATCGTTTATCCTAACTCCTTGAAGCCGATATACCTCTTGTATCTCATTCAAGAGATATCTAGCTGTATCTTTAATACCCCTTACCCTTAACAAATCTTGTGGATTAACAGACCCCTCAGTAAGGGCCTCTCCTGCCCGCACAAAATCTCCTTCATGGACAGTAACATGAACACCTGGTGAAATAAGGTAACTCCGCGGCTCACCCACTTCTGGTGTGACCACCACTTTTCTCTTCCCTCTTTCTTCCTTACCAAAAGAAATATAACCATCTATCTCCGTAATCACAGCCGCATCTTTAGGCTTCCTTACTTCAAACAAATCAGCTACTCTGGGTAATCCTCCAGTAATATCTTTGGTCTTAGTAGTCTCTCTGAGGATTTTAGCCAAAATATCCCCGGCATGTATTCTCTTTCCCTCTTCTACCATAATTAGAGCTTCTACCGGAAGATAATACACTGCTTCTCTACCTGTGGTAGTGCGAAGTGTATTCCCTGTTTCATCTACAACACAAATACGCGGACGATAAGAAGTCCCTTTGAATTCCATTACCACTTTACTTACCCTACTAGTCACAGGGTCTATTTTTTCCTGAATAGTCACACCTTCAATTATGTCTTTAAACTTTACTATTCCACTTACCTCAGAAAGAATAGGAGAGGCGTATAAATCCCACTCTGCTAAAAGCTGTCCCGGATGTACTTCTTCACCATCTTTTACTTTAAGACAGGCACCATAAATTATGGGATAACGCTCCCTCTCTCTTCCACCTTCCACTATGGCTAGTTCACCATTTCTATTCATTACTACCAAATCACCCTTTTTTGTCTCCACAATATTTAAATTTATAAATTTTACCTTACCTTGATATTTGGCTTCTAACGTGCTTTCTTCTATGGCCCTCCGCGCTGTTCCTCCTATGTGGAAAGTCCGCATAGTTAGCTGAGTGCCAGGTTCTCCAATAGATTCAGCCGCAATAATCCCCACTGCCTCACCAATATTAACCAACCTACCTGTAGCTAAATCTCGCCCATAACACTTAGCACACACACCGCCTTTAGTTTGACAAGTAAGAACAGAACGAATTTTCGCCTTTTCTAAACCAGATTCTTCTATTTTTTGAGCCGCTTCTTCGTCTATTTCTTCATTTGCTCGCACAATTATTTCCCCAGTATAAGGGTCCACTATATCTTCTAAGGCCACGCGGCCTAATATACGTTGACCAAGAGTCTGGATAATCTCACCTGATTCAATCAAGGGCTCTACCGTAATACCATCAATTGTCCCACAATCTTCTTCTTTCACCACGCATTCATGAGCTACATCTATTAATCTCCGAGTGAGATAACCGGCATTAGCGGTTTTTAAAGCAGTATCAGCAAGACCTTTACGCGCACCGTGGGTAGAGATAAAGTATTGAAGGACAGTCAAACCTTCTCTAAAATTAGCGGTAACTGGGGTTTCAATAATTTCGCCTGAAGGTTTGGCCATCAGGCCTCGCATACCTGCTAATTGTCTAATCTGATCTTTACTACCCCTTGCACCTGAATCGCTCATCATAAAAATAGGATTAAAGGAAGAAATTTTTTTCTTTTTCCCCTCTTTATCTTCCACTACTTGCTCAGAAAGTTCTTTCATCATCTCAGCCGCTACTTCTTCGCTTACTTTTGCCCAGATATCAATAACTTTATTATATCGCTCACCATCACTAATCAAACCTTTACGGTATTGCTCTTCTATCTCTTGAACTTGTTGATGGGCTTCTTCTAAAATTTTTTGTTTCTTTTTAGGAACAACCAAATCATCAATCCCAATAGAAATACCAGATTTAGTGACTTGCTCAAATCCCCAATCTTTCAATTTATCACATAATATCACTGTAGCCTTCAAACCCGCCCGGTGATAGGACTCAGTTATTAATCTAGCCACATCTTTTTTGGCCATTACCTTATTAATAAATCTAAAAGGAACTTTATCTGGTAAAATCTCTTTTAATAACACCCGGCCAACTGTTGTCTCTATCTTCTCTCCTTCTATTTTTACTTTGATCTTAGCATGCAACGCCACTACACCGCAGTCATAGGCTATTCTCACTTCTTCGGGTGAGGAAAAAATCATACCTTCACCTTTAGCCCCTCTTTTTTCTTTAGTCATATAATGAAGACCCAAAACAATATCTTGAGTTGGCAAAATAATAGGACCACCATGGGCAGGAGAAAGAATATTATTAGTAGACATCATGAGTACTCTTGCTTCAGTTTGTGCTTCCACAGATAAAGGCACATGCACCGCCATTTGGTCACCATCAAAATCAGCATTAAAAGGCGGGCATACTAAGGGATGAAGTTGAATGGCCTTTCCTTCAATTAATATAGGTTCAAAGGCTTGAATACTTAAGCGGTGCAAAGTAGGAGCCCGATTAAGCAACACCGGATGTTCCCTTACTACTTCTTCTAAGGCATCCCATACCTCAGGGGTTTCTTTTTCTACCATTTTCTTAGCGCTTTTAATAGTAGTAGCAAATCCTTTCTTTTCTAATTGGTGATAAACAAATGGCTTAAATAGCTCTAGAGCCATCTTTTTAGGTAAACCACATTGATGTAAACGCAATTCTGGCCCTACAACAATTACTGAACGGCCTGAATAATCTACTCTTTTCCCCAATAAATTCTGACGAAAACGACCTTGTTTACCTTTAAGCATATCACTCAATGACTTAAGGGGACGACCATAGCTACCCGTAACTGTCCTACCTCTACGTCCATTTTCAAAAAGCACATCCACTGCTTCTTGAAGCATACGTTTTTCATTACGAATAATAATCTCAGGCGCCTCCAGTTCTATTAATCTTTTAAGACGGTTATTCCGATTGATCACACGCCGATATAAATTGTTTAAATCCGAAGTGGCAAAACGGCCACCATCTAAGGGTACCAAAGGGCGAAGGTCTGGGGGTAATACCGGAATTACTTCTAAGATCATCCATTCAGGTTTATTCCCTGATTCCAAAAAGGCATTAATAATCCTTAAACGCTTAGAAAGTTTCTTTCTAGTAGCCTCTGAGTGAGTATTTGCTATTTGGCTCTTTATCTCTTGCGCTAATTTAGCTAAATCTAAGTCTCGTAACAAATCTCTAATGGCCTCTGCACCCATACCAGCCTTGAAGTGGTTACCATATTTAGCTCGGAGTTCATAATAACGGTCTTCTGAAAATACTTCTCCTTTTTTCAGTGGGGTGTCTTTGGGGTCAATTACAATATAAGACTCAAAATAAATTATCCTTTCTAAATCTCGAACTGTCAAATCTAAAAGATTGCCGATTTTACTAGGAGTGCTTTTCACAAACCAAATATGTGCCACTGGAGAGGCCAATTCTATATGACCCATTCTCTCCCGACGCACCTTAGAAGAAATAACCTCAACCCCACATCTCTCACACACAATACCTCTGTGTCTCATGCGTTTATACTTACCACACAAACATTCATAATCCTTTACCGGACCAAATATGCGGGCGCAAAAAAGGCCGTCTTTTTCTGGCTTGAAGGTTCTATAATTAATCGTTTCTGGCTTTTTTACTTCTCCATGAGACCATTCCCTAATTTTTTCTGGCGAGGCCAAACCGATTTTTATTCCTTTAATATCGGTAGGTTCCATTAACTTAGAAAAAAGATTATAAACATCCTCTAATATCATTTTACCTTTGCCCCCTTGTTAGAAGTTAATAATTCTACATTTAATCCTAGGGCTTGTAATTCCTTCACCAGAACATTAAAGGATTCTGGTAAGCCTACTTCTAAAGTATTATTACCCTTTACAATTTTTTCATACATTCGAGTTCGACCTGCCACGTCATCGGATTTTATAGTAAGCATTTCTTGCAAAGTATATGCAGCTCCATATGCTTCCAATGCCCATACCTCCATCTCACCAAACCTCTGCCCACCAAATTGGGCTTTACCGCCTAAAGGCTGTTGAGTAATTAGGGAATAAGGTCCAATAGAACGAGCATGAATTTTATCGTCTACCAAGTGGTGGAGCTTCATCATATACATTATACCCACGGTTACTGGTTGCTCAAAGGGCTCACCTGTCCTTCCATCATAAACTATGGTCTTTCCACTCTCTGACAATCCTGATTTTTTTAACCATTTTTTAATTTCCGCCTCAGGTGCACCATCAAATACAGGAGAGGCCACAGGAATACCTTTATCCAATTTTTTTACTACTTCTATTAATTCTTTATCGCTCAAAGAAGCGAAACATTGTTCATATTGTTCAGGTGAATAGAGTTCTTTAAGCCATTGCCTTATTAATTCTGGTTTCTGCATATCATCTACCATTTTTCTTATTTTTTGCCCCAACTCTTTTGAAGCCCAACCTAAATGTGTTTCTAAAATCTGCCCTATATTCATACGCGAAGGCACACCTAAAGGATTAAGTATTATATCTACTGGGGTGCCATCGGCTAAATAAGGCATATCTTCAAGGGGAACAATTTTGGACACCACACCTTTATTCCCATGTCTGCCAGCCATCTTGTCACCTTCGCTCAACTTCCGTTTCATAGCTACATACACCTTAACTGCTTTTATTACACCTGGTGGCAACTCATTACCTTGTCTTAATTTATCCATCTTCTCTTCATATCTATTTCTAATCCTATCTACTTCTTCAAAAAACACATCTATCAAATTATTCATTTTCTGCTCTATAGTTTCATCACTCAACCGGAGTTCCTTTAAACGACGTAAAGGGATATTTAAAATTTCAGAAGTAATTTTATCCCCTTTGGCTATTAAGATATTCCCACTTAAGTCTTTCAAATCTTGGACAACCTTTTGTCCTATCAATAATTTAAGTAATTCTTCTTCTACAGTCTTTTTGAAAACCTTAATCTCAGCATCCCTATATCTTATCAGCTTTTTTATCTCCTGTTCTTCAATCCACTTTCTCCTAAAATCCTTTTCCTTCTGATTTTTGCGAGAAAATACCTGAGCATCGATGACAATACCCTCCACACCTGGGGGTACTCTTAGAGAAGAATCTTTGACATCACTAGCCTTTTCTCCAAAGATAGCCCTAAGGAGTTTTTCTTCAGATGAATATAACGTTTCACCTTTTGGGGTAATTTTACCTACTAAAATATCTCCTGGCTTTACTTCAGCACCAATACGAATAACTCCACTTTCATCCAGATTTTTTAATGCCTCCTCACTAGCATTGGGAATATCACGAGTGATCTCTTCGGGCCCCAATTTGGTCTCCCTTGCTGCTAACTCAAACTCCACTATATGGAGGGAGGTATAAACATCGTCTCTTACCAATCTCTCACTGATAATTATAGCATCTTCAAAATTATACCCTCCCCAAGACATAAAAGCGACTAAAATATTTTTTCCTAAAGCTAATTCTCCTCTATCCGTAGCTGCTCCATCAGCTAAAACCTGACCTTTATGAACCCTTTCTCCCACTTTTACTAATGGTTTCTGATTGAAACAGGTATTCTGATTACTGCGTTTAAATTTATTTAGCTCATACACCTTTACCAACTCATGCAATGGTTTCTGTCCATCCTTATCCAAATATCTTACCACTAGATAGGAAGCATCTACTTCCTCCACCAATCCATCGGCCTCAGCTAAAATACAATGGCCACAATCGCGTGCTACCACTCCTTCCATCCCTGTCCCTACTAGGGGTGCTTCAGTTACTAATAAGGGGACAGCCTGCCTTTGCATGTTTGAACCCATCAAGGCACGATTAGCGTCATCGTGTTCTAAAAAGGGAATGAGTGAGGAAGAGACACTCACTAACTGGTTGGGTGATACATCCATGTATTTCACTTCTTCTGCTCTCACCATAACAAACTCACCTCGAACACGAGCAGAAACAATATCATTTACTAATCTCCCCTCTTTATCTAATAGCGCGTTAGCTTGAGCAATAGGACAATCTCCTTCTTCTAAAGCAGTAAGATACTTAATCTTATCAGTTACCTTTCTATTCTCTACAACTCTATAAGGGGTCTCAATAAATCCAAATTCATTTACTCTGGCATAGGTAGCTAAAGAAACAATAAGACCAATGTTGGCACCCTCGGGGGTTTCAATAGGACAAATCCGTCCATAATGAGATGGATGCACATCCCTTACTTCAAAACCAGCTCTTTCCCTACTCAGTCCCCCTGGTCCTAAGGCGCTTAAACGGCGTTTATGTGTAACTTCTGAAAGCGGGTTTGTCTGGTCCATAAATTGAGAAAGTTGGCTGGTTCCAAAGAAATCTCTTACTACTGTATTTACAGGTTTTGAGTTCACTAAGTCATAGGGCATAAGTGTCTCTATCTCCTGTAAGGCCATTCTTTCCTTAATAGCTCTCTCCATGCGGACCAAGCCAATTCTATATTGGTTTTCTAACACTTCACCTACTGCCCGCACTCTTCGATTACCCAAGTGGTCAATGTCATCAGGAGGACCTTGAGTTGTTTTCAGTTCTAGAAGTTTTTTCACTGCCTCTAAAATGTCTTCATTTTGCAAAGTATATTTATTAATAGGAATATCTAAACCCAACCGCAAGTTTAATTTAAAACGACCCACTTTAGAAAGATCGTAATATTCAGGGTCAAAAAACAATTTATGAAAAAAATCTTTAGCCACTTCTAAAGTAGGTGGACTAGTAGGACGCATATGGCGATATATCTCAAAAAGGGCCTTTTCTTGGTCAGGAGTCTTGTCCTCTAAAAGTGTATCTCGTAAAGAAGTATCATATTTATACTCATTAATAAACAAAACTTCAACTTCTTCAATCTTCTCCCTCTTAATCTTCTCAATAATCTCATCACTTATTTCTTGATTGTGATGAGCAATTACTTCTCCTGTCTTGGGATGTTTAATATCTTTAGCAATAATTTTTGTTTTTAATTCTTGCTCTGTGATGGGAATTTCCTTTATCCCCAATTTTTCTAATTGTTTCAGGTGAATCCTAGTAATATAAGTATGAGCGGAAATTAGCACCTCTCCGGTTTCCGGATTGAGTAAATCTTCGGTCAATCTGGAACCCAATAAAAAATCTGGTATAAGTTCAATATAGAAAAAACCATCTTTATATCTAACTTTTTGTGTGGGATAAAAGTAATTTAGAATCTGTTCACTAGTATAACCTAAAGCTTTCAGAAAAAGTGTCACTGGGAATTTGCGTCGTCTATCGATTCTAACATAAAGGCGGCCTTTATTGTCAAACTCAAAATCTAGCCACGAACCCCGTAATGGAATAATGCGCGCGGTGTAAAGCAATTTACCCCTTACATGTCGTAATGCCTTGTCTATTTCAAAGAAAATACCTGGTGAACGATGAAGTTGGTTAACAATTACCCTTTCTACTCCATTAATGATAAATGTTCCCCTTTCGGTCATCAAAGGAATAGTGCCAAAATAAATTTCTTGTTCCTTAATATCCCTTATAGTTTTTTGATTAGACGCTTTATCCACGTCATAAACGGCAAGTCTCACTGTCAAACGCACGGGAGCTTCATAAGTCAGGCCTTGTTCTAAACATTCTTTTTCTTCATAACGAGGATTTCCAATCTCGTATTTTACAAATTCCAGGGCAGCAGTGCCTGCATAATCAGTAAAAGGAAAAACTTCTTTAAAAACCCCTTGCAAACCTATATCTTGACGTTGATCCGGTGGCACATCTTTTTGAAGAAACTGCTCATAGGATTTTTTTTGGAGTTCAAGAAGATAGGGTATCTCCAAAAACTTTTTAATACGGCCAAAACGCCGTCTTACTTCTTTTAAACTAGACACTCTACCACCCATATTTTTACCCCTTTAGAATTTAAAGTATATGCCTGCAGGGTTTTGACAAAAGCAGATTGTTGATTATTGGCATATTTTATTTTATTTCTACAGTTGCACCTACTTCTTCTAGTTGTTTTTTAATGGTTTCTGACTCCTCTTTAGAAATACCTTCTTTAACTACTTTAGGTGCACTTTCCACTAGTTCTTTAGCTTCTTTTAATCCTAAACCAGTGATAGCTCGCACAACTTTAATCACTTGAATTTTATTACTACCTATCTCTTTTAAAACCACATCAAACTCTGTCTTCTCTTCTTTCTGAGCTTCTGCTGCAGCACCCGGTGCACCTGGCACGGCCATAGCTGGCATAGGGGCAGCTGCTTGAACCCCAAATTTTTCCTCCAATTCTTTAATCAACTCCGAAAGCTCCAGTACTGTCATTCCAGCAATGTAGTTTACTACATCTTCTTTAGTAATCTCTTTTGCCATTTTCCTTAAACCTCCCTATTCTCTTTTTCTTTTTTTATAGCTTCTAATAAATAAAGGAATTTACCAATAATATTATAAAGCAAATTAACTAATTGCCTTGGGGGTGAGCTCATCGTTCCAAGAAGTTGAGCTACTAATACTTCTCGACTAGGAAGTTTTGCTAATGTTTCTATTTCCTCTAAAGTTAAAATCTTACCTTCTGAAAACCCGGTTTTTAACTTGAATCTATCATTCTTTTCCCTAAATTGTATCAAAACTTTAGCTAAAGTCGCAGGGTCTCCATATGAAATAGCCAAGGCATTGGGACCACAAATTTCATCTTTTATCTGTTCTAAAGGTGTATCCTTTCCTGCCAAACAGATAACACTGTTTTTTACCACTTTATACTCCACACCTTCTTTACGTAAATTACGCCTAAGCTCATTAATTTCTTCTACCTTAAGACCCTTAAAATCCGTTAATACTACAGTTTTTGCCTTCTTTAATCTCTCACCTATTTCCTCCACTAAATGAGCCTTTTGCGTTCGGCTTAACAATTTCTTCCTCCTTCTTTAATTACTAAGTAAACCATGTTTTATCTAGCCACTCGGCGCCTCTATTATATCTAAAATCTCAATAGTCTGCATTTCCTAAATCCCTTAACTCGCAAAATCCTTTAAAGAAGCAGGGTCTACCTTTATTCCAGGACCCATCGTAGTAGAAAGAGTTACTCCCTTTATATATGTCCCCTTTGCACTCGCAGGCTTCAATCGAACAATAGTTTCAAAAAGAGTTCTTAAATTGTTCAAAAGTTTTTCCTTACCAAAAGAAACCTTTCCAATAGGAGCATGAATAACCCCACCTTTATCTACCTTAAAATCTATCTTACCACCCTTTAATTCTTCTACTGCTTTAGCTACATCAAAGGTAACTGTTCCTGTCTTTGTACTGGGCATAAGCCCTCTAGGTCCTAAGATACGACCAATCTTACCCACTTTGCTCATCATATCCGGGGTAGCGACTACTTTATCAAATTCTAACCACCCATTCTTTATTTTATCTATAAGCTCTTCTCCGCCTACATAATCTGCTTGGGCTTCTTTTGCTTCTTTTTCCTTTTCTCCTTGGGCAAATACTAATACTCTCACCTTTTTTCCTGTTCCATGAGGAAGAACCACGGCACCTCTTACCATTTGATCTGCATGGCGAGGGTCTACGCCGAGATTTATGGCCACTTCCACTGTCTCATCAAATTTAGCCGTAGCCATTTCTAAAACCAAATTCATGGCCTCTTCAGCTGGATATAACTTCTCTGCTTCAATCTTTTTTCTCAATTCAATATACCTTTTCCCATGTTTAGCCATTGGCAATCTCCTCAATCAACAATTTCTATCCCCATGCTCTTAGCAGTACCCTCTATGGTCTTTACTGCTGCTTCAAAGGTAGCTGCTGTAAGATCAGGCCATTTCTTTTTAGCTATTTCTTCTAGTTTCTTCCGGCTCACTTTACCTACAACTTCTTTTTTAGGTGTATGTGCCCCTTTCACAATCTGTGCCGCCTGTTTTAAAAGAACAGAGGCTGGAGGTGTCTTAGTGATAAAACTAAAGGAGCGATCTGCATAAACAGTAATTATTACTGGAATAATGGTGCCCTCTTGATCCTTGGTTCTAGCATTAAAAGCCTTACAAAACTCCATAATATTGACACCATGTTGACCCAAAGCAGGACCTACAGGAGGTGAAGGATTTGCCTGACCAGCAGGAATCTGCAAACGAATAGAAGCAATCACTTTTTTTGCCATCGATAAACCTCTTTATTAAAAATTTTTAAACTTTAGCCAATTGAATTACGTCTAATTCTACCGGCGTTTCACGACCAAATATACTGATAAGTACCCGAACTTTACCCCTATCAGGAAAGACTTCACTTACTCTTCCGGTAAAATTAGTAAAAGGACCATCTACTATTCTTACCTGATCACCTTTTTCCACAGCAAATTTGGGCTTGGGTTTTCTTGCTCTTTCCTCCATTTGAAACTTAATCCTTTCTACCTCCTCTTCTGGAACAGGAATAGGGTTCTTCCCCCCTACAAATCCAGTCACTTTGGGAGTGCGACGTACCAAGTGCCAAAGTAAACTTTTTACTTCTTCATCCTGGTCAAAATCTAAGCATACCAACACATAACTAGGATAAAATTTTCGGGTTGAGGTTACTTTTTCCCCTTTAACCATCTCTACTACTCTCTCCGTGGGAACCAAAACTTCTTTGAAACAACGTTTTACCCTCTCATCTTTTTCATTCTGAACACGTTCTTCTAACCAATCCTTCACTTTTTCTTCAAAACCAGAATAAGTATGAATTATATACCATTTAAAGGCCATCTTAACCCAGAAACTTTCCTATTATAGTAGTATAAATTAAATCAATTATCCCAAAATAAGCTGCTATAAGCAACACAAAAATAATAACCACTACCGTAGAACCTATCAATTCTTTTTTACTTGGCCAAGTAACCTTCTTCAACTCAACCTTTGTCTCACGCAGAAACTGCCTTGTCTGCCCCCACCAATTCAGGCTAGAACCCTTAAATGTCTTTAAAACCTCTCCTGGCACCTTTATTGTTTCCTTTTTTGTCTCTCTCTTTTTCTTTGGCATCTTCAGGCAACAAAATGGCAGGCCAGGAGGGATTCGAACCCCCAACCCCCGGATTTGGAGTCCGGTGCTCTAGCCGTTAGAGCTACTGGCCTGCGTCTTTATTTTCTCACTTCCTTATGAGCTATATGTCTCCTACAAAATGGACAATATTTTTTCAACTCTAAACGCTCTGGTGTATTCTTCTTGTTTTTAACGGTTGTATAATTCCTCCGTTTACACTGAGTACAGGCTAAACTTATTATAACACGCATTGCTCATTACTCCAATATTTTAGTTACCACTCCAGCTCCAACTGTCCGCCCACCTTCTCTAATGGCAAATCGTAATCCCTCTTCCATGGCAATAGGCTCTAATAAACTCACTTCTAAATTCACATTGTCTCCAGGCATCACCATCTCTACTCCCTCAGGTAAACTCACTACCCCCGTCACATCAGTAGTCCTAAAATAAAACTGCGGCCTGTATCCTGGAAAAAATGGTGTGTGCCTCCCACCTTCTTCTTTGGTCAATACATATACCTCAGCCTTAAATCTAGTGTGAGGAGTAATACTGCCAGGAACCGCTAATACCATACCCCTCTCTACCTCATCCTTCCCTATCCCTCTTAACAATACTCCTATATTATCACCTGCCCTACCTTCATCCAATATCTTCCTGAACATCTCTATACTGGTGGCTACTGTCTTCCGTGTAGGCCCTAATCCCACTATCTCTACTTCTTGTCCTGGTTTGATAATACCCCTCTCTACTCTACCTGTCACTACCGTCCCTCTTCCACTAATGCTAAATACATCCTCTATGGGCATCAAAAATGGCTTGTCTAATGGCCTCACTGGCTGCGGTATGTATTCATCTATGGCATCTAATAATTGCCATATCGGACCACACCACTTACATTCCCTCTTCCCACATCCACATTCCAAGGCCTTTAAGGCACTTCCTTTTATCACTGGCACCTCATCACCAGGAAATTCATATTTGCTCAAAAGCTCCCTTACTTCTAATTCCACTAATTCAATTAATTCTTCATCTTCTACCATGTCTACTTTGTTTATAAATACTACTATGGATGGCACTCCTACTTGCCGGGAAAGCAATATGTGCTCCCTGGTCTGAGGCATGGGACCATCATCCGCAGCTACTACCAATATAGAACCATCCATCTGGGCTGCACCAGTAATAGTGTTCTTAATATAATCTGCATGCCCAGGACAATCTATATGAGCATAGTGCCTCTTATCTGTCTCATATTCTACATGGGCAATGGCTATAGTAATCCCCCTCTCCTTCTCTTCAGGTGCCTTGTCTATTTCTTCAAAGGGAATATATTTGGCTAACTTCTGCTTTTCCAATATCTGAGTTATTGCTGCTGTCAAAGTAGTCTTACCATGGTCTATATGACCAATAGTGCCTATGTTTATATGTGGCTTCTTCCTCTCAAACTTCTGTTTCCCCATCTACTACCTCCCTAAAAATATGGAGCCCACGACCGGACTTGAACCGGTGACCTCTTCCTTACCAAGGAAGTGCTCCA
Organism: Candidatus Desulfofervidus auxilii; assembly: GCF_001577525.1. Lineage (GTDB taxonomy): Bacteria > Desulfobacterota > Desulfofervidia > Desulfofervidales > Desulfofervidaceae > Desulfofervidus > Desulfofervidus auxilii. Next base: position 478,239 of record NZ_CP013015.1, read on the forward strand.
CCGTCTGAGCTACGTGGGCCCTTGGAGCGGGAGACGGGATTCGAACCCGCGACCCTCAGCTTGGAAGGCTGATGCTCTTACCAACTGAGCTACTCCCGCTCACTGGTGGAGGGGGGAGGATTTGAACCTCCGAAGGCAGAGCCAACGGGTTTACAGCCCGTCCCCTTTGGCCACTCGGGAACCCCTCCATGTTCACCTCTGGAGCTGGCGGAGGGACTTGAACCCACAACCTGCTGATTACAAATCAGCCGCTCTGCCTATTGAGCTACGCCAGCACAAACTTGTAATTTAAACTATTTAACCCTAAAAAGCAAGACCTTAACTACCTGTTTTTATCATAGGAAAAATTATTCGTCAATGTTTTAGGACATATGCATTTTTTCATCCATGGGATTAAAAATCTTTATTGTCTTCTATTCAACTTTGGTATCCCTTCTGATAATGTGCCCAGGTTGGGCTGAAAGCTGGATAGAATCTCTAACACCCAAATATTCATAAATTTTAAATATAGGTCTAGAATTATTGAGAGTATAAAAATGGATTCCTCTAACATTGTGGTCAACTAAGTCACGAACTTGTTCTGTTGCCCAATGAATTCCTATTTTTTCCACATATTCATCGCTTTCTGCCCGCATAACTGACTTTAACAGAGGAGCCGGTAAGCGAGAGCCAGCAGCTAATTCTGCCATGCGGATCATTCCTTGATAAGAGGTAATGGGTAAAATTCCTGCAATAATGGGGACATGGATACCTACCAATTCACACCTTTCGCAAAAGTCGTAAAAGTCTCTATTGTCAAAAAAAAGCTGTGTAACAATATAATCGGCCCCAGCATCAACCTTTGCCTTAAGGTATTCTATTTCTTTAAGACGGTTGGGAGTTTCAGGGTGTCCTTCAGGATAACCGCCAACACCGATGCTCATATGAGGGAAGTGTTTTTTGATGAAGGCTACCAAATCGGCTGCATATTTAAAATCACCTTTAAGTGAAGACAATTTCTCTCCTTTAGGGGGATCACCCCTTAAAGCCAGAATATTTTCCACACCACTTTGGTTATACTTCTCAAGAATTGACCTAATTTCCTCTTTAGTAGAACCAATACATGAAAGATGAGATACTACAGTCAAACCTGTTTCTCTCTGAATTTGGGTCACTAGGTTGTAAGTCCGGTCCCGCGTCGATCCACCAGCCCCATAGGTAACATTTACATATGAAGGTTTGAGAAGCATCAACTCTGAGATGGTATCAAAAAGTTGCTTCCAACCAGTATCTGTTTTAGGAGGAAAAAATTCAAAACTGAAAGAAATCTTTGTGTCATTAAGAATATCTTTAACCCGCATGAAGATAAATTATCTAAAATTCGCAATTTGTCAATGCTTCCTTATTGTCTTTGATTTTAATTTTCTATCTGTGACAATAAAAATCTTCCTCACCCCAGCCAAACGTGCCCTATCTATTACCCTTACTACCCATTCTATAGGGGTAGCCTTATCTGCCTTAATAGTCACCATTAAATAATTTGTCTCTTTTATCTTATGACAAAAAATTTGATAAACTTGTTCTAGGCTCACCTGTTTTTTCCCTAAAAATGTTTCGCCCTTGGCAGTGAGGTAAACAGTTAATCCTTCTGTCTTCTGTATCGGGGTAGCAGTTTTAGCGTAAGGTAAACGGACACCAATACCTTCCTCCCTCAAAAAATTGGCGGTAAGTAAGAAAAAAATAAGTAAAAGAAATACCATATCAATGAGAGGGGTAAGGTTAAACTCTAGTTTAAGAGTTTTCTTTTTAAATTCAATCATTCTGGAAAAATCCCTGTTTTTCTAAAAGATTTAAGATACTATTTAGACAGTCTTCTAGTTCAGCCATATAATTATTGACCCAGTTAGTAAAATAACTATAAAACATAAGCGTGGGAATGGCTACCGTAAGACCAAAAGCAGTAGTTATCATAGCTTCCCAAATACCGCCAGCCAAAAATCCAGCATTGACCTTGTTGCCCATTTTTTCCACTACCATAAATGCCTTAATCATGCCCGTAACCGTTCCTAGCAATCCTAAAAGAGGAGAAATGTTAGCAATGGTGGCCAAAGTGGGCAAATAGCTTTCTAATTTCTTCAGCTCTTTCTGACCCGATTGAAATAGGATTTTTTCCATAGTTAATCTACTGGGTGTATTTGTTAAACAGTAACCAAGTTCTCTAATCAAGTAATGGGAAGAATGCAAGGCTTGTTCTTTAGCTATTTTTACATCTCCATGAGCAACTAGTTTTTTAAATTTTAAAAGAGCAGAGATAGAACCAGACTTTCTAACCTGGAAATACTGAACAAATTTCTCAATAACAATACCTAGGGCAATAACAGAACACAATAAGATAGGATACATTAAGACCCCACCTTTTACAAATAACTCCCACATTAATAATCTCTCCTTAAGGGTCTTATTTTATGGCCAATACCAATATGGTGGTCCATACCATAAAGGATAGTTAGGATAAGTAAACCAATAATGATAAATATCAACCCTCTCTGGGCGTAATTCCCAAAGATGAATTTTCTTTGCTTCTAGAAAGGGGTAAGTATATTGAATCTCCCCCAGGGGAAGTTTTTTTATCCCTTTTATTTCTCCAATTACGGTAATTTTTCTCCCTGGAGCATAAATGGCCACATCTAAATAATCTTTATACAATATGAGAAATCTCCCCTCTGATTTGTCTACCTGTTTCGGTCTCCCTCTTCTATCTAGGGGAAGGGCAAGCACTTCAAAAAGTGTGCCTTCTTTTTTATTTATACTTTTTAAGATTTCTCCACCCCACATAACAGTCTTCCCTTTAAATAACTGGGGTTTTTTTTGCACCTGTGAAATAGTGATATTTGGCATTATCTCTTTTTTTAATTCTGGTGGAACTATAGGAGCACCACATGAAAATAGAAGAAAAATAACAAAAATCCAGATAAATTTATTTACCTTTCCCACTTTCTTATTCCTTTTTTGACATAATACCATATCTTGAAACAAAATAAAGTAAAATTTTAAAAACATAGCTTCACCTGAGGGGAAGAGAAATAATTAAACTCACAATAGGTATTGGACAATCCTTAAATATCTATTAAAATATCTCTGTGCTAAATATTGCCTGCCATCAACCAAGTTTTATGCCTTGGCCTGGATTTTTTTATAAGGCTGCAAACACAGATGTTTTGGTGCTTTTGGACCATGTGCAATTTCCTTTAGGCGCTTCGTGGATAAATAGAAATCGGTTGAAAAATGCAGGAGGATTTTTCTGGGTTACTGTGCCTGTTTGGAAAAAAAATAGAGGAAAACAGCCTATAAATAAAGTAGAAATATGTAATGAAAAGAATTGGCAGAAAAAACATTATCAAAGCCTTTTTCATGCTTATACACATGCTCCTTACTTTAAAGAACACATTGGTTTCTTTGAAAAGGTATATCAGAAAAAATGGTATAGACTTTTGGATTTAAACCTGGTAATTCTTAATTATTTTTTGAATGTTATAGGCATTGATAAGAAACCTATTTTGAGTTCCTCATTAAATGTGAATAATAAAGGAACAGCCCTTATTATTGAAATTTGTGAGAAGTTAAATGCTAATTGCTATGTAACTCTTTCTACCAGTAAAAGCTACATTGATACAGAGGCTTTCAGGAATAAGGGTATTATTGTAAAATTTCTTCATTTTAAACCCCCTGTTTATCCCCAATTATGGGGAGAGTTTCTGCCAAATCTTTCTATGGTAGATTTATTATTAAATTGTGGTCCTAAGGCTTTAGAAATTATAAAAAATAAAAGGAGTCAAAAATGAATCCCAAAAAGACTGAAAGAAAATTAATTACTCGTATGATCTGGATAGGAAAAACACTGACCATTTTACAATCACTGCCTCTAGATAACTATGAAACCTTTACTGCCGATGAAGGTAAGTTCTTAAATGCCAAAGGTTATCTGCGAAGGGGTATGGAAGGTTTACTTGACCTAGGCAAGTGTATTTTGGAAAATTATTTTTCTATTATTGTTTCTCAATATCAGGAAATACCTGTAAAACTTGAAGAAAATGCAGTATTGACCAAAGAAGAAAGTGCATTACTTAAGACCTTAGCCAATTATTGTGAGTATTTTACTAACTCCTTTGAGGAAATAGGTAAAGAAGAGCTATATAACATCTGTAAGCAACAAATAGGCAATCTTTGGCAACTTAAAGGTGCTTACTCTAGATGGATAGAAAACAATTTTCAAACAGCACATATTTTACATTGACTAAGTATAAGCATTTCCTAAAAGGTGCTGATTGCCGATTTTTATTCTTTTTAGCCCTGCTTGCTTAGCTACTTCCATGCATCTTTCAGCATGACTAAAAGAAGTAGTAGGTAAATCTCTTAAAACAAAACTAGGATAAAAGGCTAAAAGAGAGTATGGGATGTTTGAATCAAGCTGAGCAATGAAGTGGGTTATTTTTCTCACCTCTTCCACATCCACATATCCAGGCACAAGTAATGTGCTGGCAATTAAAAACGGAGGACTGGGACGTTTTTTGCTTAAACTGGCTAGCCAGGCAAAGTTTTCTAGAGTTTGCCTATTAGATACACCACACAGTGCCTTATGAACTCCTTCATGCCAGGCCTTTAAGTCAAATTTAATGCAGCCTCCACTAGCTAGAGAAATCTTGGCCATCTGTTTTAAAATTTTGGGATTAACTGCTCCATTTGTTTCCCAGCATATTCTTATAATAGATTTATCTTTGCGTTTTAGAATTTTTCTGGAGACTGCTAAGGCATGGATAATTTGTGGTGTGGGGTCACCGCCAAAGTAACAGACGCAACTTACATTTTTCTTAAAACAGGCCTCCACCAGTTCATTTATACTTACCCAATGGGGATGTCTAAACCCCTCTTTAAAAGACCAATTTTGACAATATAGACAATTAAAATTACATGCCTGATAAAATACTGCCAGATTGTAATATTCCAATTCAGGTCCTTTTGTATAAGCATATTGAGGATAGCCTGAACCGGTTCCTCCTGGGCACACCCAGTCAGCTACACAATTTGTAGGTAATGGGTCATAATAAAAATGAAGATTGCCTTTTATTGTTCCTCCCCCAATTTTTCCATTAATATTTTTTCTTATTCCACAATAACCTACTTCCTGTGAACTTATCACACATTTATTTACACATAACCTACACTGAATTCCTTTGGGGTTTTTGGTTACATAAGGTGGTAACCCAAAAGATTGACGGCTAGCAGCATGAAGAGAAAAGATTTCCTCTTTTATTGAATCCCAATAATCACGTAGGCATTGATAACAATAGCCTAATACATTGGAGATATTAACTCCTTCTTTCCCACAAATCTTACACTTTCCCATAATATTATTCTAAACTTCTTTGAGATAAAAACAACTGGAATTTCCAAAATCCGCCATTGATTTTTTATTCTATTTTAATGAGGTTAACTTCACTAACCTATTTATAGTTTAGCAGATTGCTCCGTTAAACCATCAAGACCAAGCCCTTCAGGGTGGCTTTCGCCAGTCTTGATGACACTTCGCAGAAGGATTACAGGTGCAGTACCAGATATAGGCGCAGATGAATTTATGGCTACTCCTACGCCTGACCTTAAAGTCTTTACATTAAGGATGCGGTGTAATTGAAATGATTGTAATTTGATTTTTCTTAGGGCCATAACACCAAAAAACCCTATATGCAGCAGGGGTTTTATCTTGAGCATAGACTTCCCAAACTTTTTGTCCCGGATAAACTGGAGCAATTGAGTGATATTGGTGAGTTTTTAAACTGGGATGTTTTGGACTTTGGGCAAGAAATTTAATACTTTTGATAACAGCTTTGAGTATTCTCTTTTTACTTTTATCTCCTTTTAACTCATCAAGATCCTTCTTGGCCCTCTTTGTATAAATTATTTGAAAAGCCATAATCAATCTTCATAATCTTTAATATCAACTTCTGCAAATTTATTCATTTGGGCATCTTCTATCCCCTCTATTACCTTATTAAAAGCAACCTTGTTTTTCCATAACCATGCTTCATCTATGGGGACCACCTCTGCTGGCTTTAATATAACCGTTCCATCCTCTTTCTTTTCTATCAAAAAGGTCTTTTTCGCATATTTAGAGCCTAAAGTAATTCTTCCCTTTTTATCCGCTACTTTTGTTAAAATTTCCATGTTATCACCTCCCATTTGGGATAATATAACTTTGTGGGAAATTAGTCAAGTGGGATAAAGTTATATGCCCATGATAAGGCAGTATTTATTAGAAAGGGGAAGTTGTAAAATGGCAAAATCCAAATTGTTGATGGTTCTAAAATGAAGTATAAAAGCGTTGACGAATCGATAGCCAAGATATTCTAAAGGAATTTTTTAACCATCTCTTCAGTAGTAATAAGTTCTATTGCTGTATTTTCAAAATCTTTGTCATTTGTCCAAACGGGTATTTTATGCTCTAAAGCAATGGCAAGTAAAGGAACATCATCAGGCTCTCCAATTATTCCCTTTGCCTTTTCTAAAAACTTTTTGAAGGTTCTAAATATTTTACAGGTAACAAAGAAAAAGTTAGCTTAATAAAATCAATTTCTAGCTTTAGTTTCTCTGCAATAAAAGGCAAGTATTTCAAAACTTCTTTCTGGTTAGCCTTAGTTAAAATGAACTTTATACCCTGCCTACTAAGTTTTTTGATTAAAGAATAGGCTTTCCCTTTAAGTAAAGCCGATATTAGAATATTACTATCTACTGCTGTTTTTTCTTCCAAGTTTCAAAATCTTTAAAGACTTCTTCCTCACTCAAGCCTCTTTTTTTCATTTCAGCTTTAATTATGTCTGTAAGCCTTTCTAAAGCAATCAGCCGTATTTCTAAAGGAAGATTATCTATATCATCTAGAGGAATAAAAAGACCTACACTTTTGTCTCGTCTTTTAACTAAAATAGGCCTTTTTTCTCTTATTAAAGCAGTAACTTTGTTTTTAAATTCTTTTATACTTACTTCAATCATATTTAGATAATAGCTATAAAGTAGCTACTTGCCAACCTTAACACTAAAAAAGTTTTGACAAATTTGGGGCAATTTGGTAAGGATAAACTTAAATAGAGGTATCAAAATCCAGATAAAAGAGTAGTTGGCTATGTCAATAAAACATCACAAAAGGATAACTATAATGGTTTTAACATTTTTCTTCATCCTTTTTTCCTTTACTTATTCAGCAATCGGGACAGTTGTAAAAGAAAAAGATAAAAGAGAAATTCTAAATAAGGTTTATACACTTAAGATTCCATTTATAGAAAACAAAGGTCAAATAAAAGGTGAAAGTGTAAAGTATTATGCAAAGACCTTGGGAGGGACTGTCTTTGTCACCAAGGATGGAAAGCTGGTTTATTCCCTTCCAAAATTTGAGACAAAAGAGAAGGTGAAAGGTTGGGTAATAAAAGAAAGCCTGGTTGGAACTTCTATCTCTAATGTGAAAGGAGAAGAAGAGGCGGTAACCAAGGTAAGTTACTTTAAGGGAAAGGACCCTTCAAAGTGGAAAAGAGGCATCTCAACTTACAATCTGGTAAGTCTTGGAGAAGTATATAAGAAAATAGAGCTAAAGCTTAAGGCCTATGGAAAAAATGTAGAAAAGCTATTTTATGTAAAGGCAGGTGCAAATCCAGAAAGCATTAAAATAAAAATTGAAGGGGCTAAAAGTTTAAGGGTAAATGAAAATGGAGAGCTTGAAGTAGAGACAGGTCTTGGGGTCGTAAAATTTACAAAGCCCGTGGCATATCAGGAGATTAATGGTAAGAGGGTTGAGGTAGCTGCTGCCTATACCTTACTTTCAAATCCGCAATATGTTTATGGCTTTAAGGTAGGAAGTTATGACAAAAAAGAGACTCTTATAATAGACCCACTTCTGGCAAGCACATTCATTGGTGGAAGTAGTGATGATTATGGCTATTCCATTGCCCTTGATGGAGGTGGAAATGTATATATAACTGGTTATACATACTCTTCTGACTATCCCAAAACTCCTGGTGCTTATGATGAAAGTCATAATGGTGAGAGGGATGTTTTTGTATCAAGGCTTAATAGTAGTTTAAGCAGTCTTTTGGCAAGCACATTCATTGGTGGAAGTAGTGATGATTATGGCTATTCCATTGCCCTTGATGGAGGTGGAAATGTATATATAACTGGTTATACATACTCTTCTGACTATCCCAAAACTCCTGGTGCTTATGATGAAAGTCATAATGGTGAGAGGGATGTTTTTGTATCAAAGCTTAATAGTAGTTTAAGCAGTCTTTTGGCAAGCACATTCATTGGTGGAAGTAGTTATGATAGTGGCTATTCCATTGCCCTTGATAGAGATGGAAATGTATATATAACTGGTAGCACAGAATTTTCTGACTATCCCACAACTTCTTATGCTTATGATAAAAGCCATAATGGTCATTATGATGTTTTTGTATCAAAGCTTAATAGTAGTTTAAGCAGTCTTTTGGCAAGCACATTCATTGGTGGAAGTAGTGATGATTATGGCTATTCCATTGCCCTTGATGGAGGTGGAAATGTATATATAACTGGTTATACATACTCTTCTGACTATCCCCCAACTCCTGGTGCTTATGATGAAAGTCATAATGGTGAGAGGGATGTTTTTGTATCAAGGCTTAATAGTAGTTTAAGCAGTCTTTTGGCAAGCACATTCATTGGTGGAAGTAGTTGGGATTGTGGCTATTCCATTGCCCTTGATGGAGGTGGAAATGTATATGTAACTGGTTATACATACTCTTCTGACTATCCCCCAACTCCTGGTGCTTATGATGAAAGCCATAATGGTGGTGGTGATGTTTTTGTATCAAAGCTTAATAGTAGTTTAAGCAGTCTTTTGGCAAGCACATTCATTGGTGGAAGTAGTGATGATGATTATGGCTATTCCATTGCCCTTGATGGAGGTGGAAATGTATATGTAACTGGTTATACATACTCTTCTGACTATCCCCCAACTCCTGGTGCTTATGATGAAAGCCATAATGGTCATTATGATATTTTTGTATCAAAGTTTGATAGTGACCTTTCCGCTGCTGCACCTTTACCTGATATTAAGGCAAATGGCTCAGACGGGCCCATTACACTAGATCAATCAGACACTATAACTATTATCGTGGCATTAGATAATAAGGGCCGGACAGATAATGCCGATTGGTGGCTGGCGGCAGATACACCATTTGGGCTTTTCTTTTTTACATTTGATGGCTGGACAGATGCCTGGGTGCCAGGATATCAGGGCCCATTATTTTATTTAAACTCATTTGAGGTGTTAAACATGCCTGTCTCAGGGCTTCCTGCAGGCACATATACCCTTTATTTTGGTGTTGATACTCTAATGGATGGAAATGTCACATGGGATAGTGTTTATTATGATACTGTGGTGGTCAATATTACAGAGTAGAGTTAGATAATAAAACTCTTGAATTTTAATTCTGATTCCTTTTTAATGCTATTTAGTTCAGGCACAATCATCTCCTGAAGGGTTGTCCTGACTATTTTCCTTCCTCCTTTTGTATTCTTAAATGAAATTTTTAGATTTTTCAAGGCTATTTAGAGCCCAAATCCTCGTTTGCCCTAAAAAACCCCGCAACACCTAAAAATACCCTTATCCAAAAATCAATTACATTTGGGGGCTTAGAGAATTTTTGAAACTTGAAATTCAAAGATTACACTTCTTTAGGAGCAAAAATATATGACAAAATTTTATATACCAATTTGGCAGCTAAAAAATCAGGGGCAATTAAACCTAGTTGGGGACACAATTCCATCACATCAAAACCAATAATTTGTTTTTCATTAACAACTGCTTTGATAATTTTTAGCACTTCATACCAATCTAAACCACCAGGTTCAGGGGTTCCCACTGAAGGCATCTGCCCACAATCAAAACAATCTAAATCAACGGTAAGATATACTTTTTCTTTCAAATAACTTAATATTTGCTCAATCACTGATTCCAAATTATACTTTACTTGGTAAGCATAAAACACTGGTATGTGTTCTGTTTGGATAAATTCTGCTTCTTCCTTGGATAAAGAGCGAATGCCTACTGAAACTATGGGGGCATATTCATAGGCCCGACGCATCACACAGGCGTTACTATAGGCTGTGCCTTCATATTGAGCTCTAAGGTCAGCATGGGCATCAAGATGGAGTATAGAAAAATTCTTTGTCTCTTGGGCATGAGCCTTAATCATACCCAAACTTAACAAATGTTCACCTCCTAACATAACCATAAATTTTTTTCGGCCAAGCCAAGTCAAAGCTGTTTCTTTCACTTTATCTATCATATCTTGAGGAGAAGCATTGGAAGAACTCAACTCAGGGAGAGTAGCTATTCCTAAACGATAGACTTCACAATCTGTCTCTTCATCATAATATTCCAACTCAATAGAAGCAGCAATTATCGCTTTTGGCCCCTTGCTAGTTCCTTTTTTAAAGGTAACTGTAGCATCATAAGAAACAGGAAGAATCACAATCCTTGCCGTTTCAGGATTAGCCAGGGCTCCACTTAGGCCACCAAAATTGGATAATTTCATTATTAATCAGATACAGCCGTTCGGTCTATACGGACAATTTCAGCTGCACGGATAAAATTATGAGGAAATTCTGTTCCTCTATCTAGAACTCTAATTTCTTTCTCTTTGACTTCAAATAACTCTACTACATGTTGGATTGCCTTTTGGCTATCAAAGGTTTTGCAAGAAAATATATCCAGACTTAGATAATTTTTCTCCGGAAAGGTATGGATACTAATATGACTTTCAGCAATAATAACAAATCCAGAATACCCCCAATTTTCAGGATTTTTACTCTCACAACTAAACACATATGGGGGCATTACTTTAGTCATTTTCATCTCAGATGGATAAGTATCTAAAAAATCATAAAGCAACTTCATATCCATCAATTTTTTCCTGTTACATCCATAACCATCTAACATTAAATGTTGACCAAAACCATAGGTAGTTTTCATATCACTCCTCCTTGTGCTATTTTTCTACAATCATAATAGGTAAAAACACCTCCTTTTTTAAAAATTATTCCTTCCTCCCAGCCGACAGGCAAACAAAAGAGGGAAATAATATATAATATTCTATTGGTTACTTGTCAAGATACTTGGACATTTTCTTGAACATTCCCCAAAATTTAGAAGTTAATCTTTAAAAACATTCCTGTCTGCCCCTGCCCGCAGGCAGGCGGGGACAGGCAGGCAGGGATGAATTAAGGATTTTTGGCGTTCAATAATAAGAAAATACCTCAAGATTAACTTCACCAACCTATTTATAGCTTTTTAAAAAGTAGAGTTGGTTGAAGGGAAAAAAGTTTTTTTCTTTAAGAGACTATTTTTCTGTCAAGCCTGTCTGCCTTAGCACAGGCAGGTGGGTTTTCTTTTAAAGTTATTACGGTTTTGAGGAACTTACCTTACTTTTTTTCGGAAAGCTTCTGAAAATTCTGGGGAAAGTCCTGGAATAATACTTATTGAATATTTACTCCTAAATGCTATAATGCCTTTTCTTTAATAAAAACATTTTTAAGGATTGTCAGTTCTAAAGGAGGAATGAAAGTGAAAATTATCATAGGTGCAGACCACGCTGGTTATAAATTAAAAGAGTTTATAAAGGATATTTTAAAGAAACGTGGTTATGAAGTAGAAGATGTGGGAACACATTCTGAATCATCTGTAGATTATCCTTTTTTTGCTTGGAAAGTGGCCCAGGGAGTGGCAAGTGGCCAATATGATAAAGGAATTCTTATTTGTGGCAGTGGGATCGGTATGAGCATAGTAGCCAATCGCATTCCAGGTGTAAGGGCTGCTTTGTGTAATGATTGTTTTTTGGCCAAGGCCAGTCGAGAGCACAACGATGCTAATTTATTGGCAATGGGAGAAAGAGATATTGGGCAGGGGCGTGCCTTAGAAATTTTAGATACCTGGCTAAATACCCAATTTACTGGAGGAAGACATGCTCGCCGGATAGAGCAAATAGATACTGAATATCATGTTGTAGATGATTATAGCTTTCTTAAACGTTTTGACCCTGATTTGGTAGAAGGCCTGGAGGGAGAGGTAAATCGGCAAAAATATAAGTTAGAATTAATCGCCTCAGAAAATATTGCCAGCCCCTGGGTAAGACATGTAATGTCCAGTGTCATGACGCATAAATACGCTGAGGGATACCCAGGAAGGAGATACTACGGTGGTTGTGAGTTTGTGGATATTGCCGAAAAATTAGCCGTTGAAAGACTTAAAAAACTCTTTAAGGCAGAATATGCCAATGTTCAACCTCACTCTGGAACACAGGCCAACATGGCAGTTTATTTTAGTATCCTAAAGCCAGGAGATACTATTTTAAGCATGAGTTTACCTCATGGGGGACATTTAAGCCATGGCAGTCCAGTAAGTTTTTCTGGTCAACTTTATAATATTGTTTTTTATGGTGTTTCTAAAGAAACAGAAACCATTGATTATGAAGAAGTGCGCAGTCTAGCTTTAAAACACAAACCCAAACTGATCTTGGCCGGTGCTAGTGCCTATCCTAGAATAATTGATTTTAAAAAATTTAGGGAAATCGCTGATGAAGTAAATGCCTATTTGATGGTAGACATGGCCCATATTGCAGGCTTGATTGCTGCAGGTTTACATCCCTCTCCTATTCCATATGCCCATTTTGTTACTTCTACTACCCATAAAACCATGCGTGGTCCTAGGGGTGGATTTATTTTAGCTAAAGAAGAATTCGCTAAAGTGCTAAATAAAAGCAATTTCCCTGGTATTCAAGGTGGACCTATGATGCACATCATTGCTGCTAAGGCCTTAGCCTTTAAGGAAGCACTGACCGAAAGTTTTAAAGAATATCAAAAGCAAATTGTGAAAAATACTAAAAAATTGGCTGAAATTTTACAAAATGCGGGTTATCGTCTAGTTTCAGGTGGCACAGATAATCATTTATTTTTAATTGATTTGACAGAAAGAAACATTACTGGCAAAGATGCAGAAAAGGCACTAGATGCTGCTGGTATAACCGTAAACAAGAATGCCATTCCTTTTGATACTCAAAGTCCCTTTGTTACCAGTGGTATCCGCATTGGCACACCAGCAGTCACTACCAGGGGAATGAGAGAAAAAGAAATGGAAGTCATTGCTGATTTTATTTTGCGGGTATTGGCGGATATAAAAAATGAAGGCACTATTGAAAAAGTGAAAAAGGAAGTCCGGGATTTTTGTGCCAATTTCCCATTATTTGCTTGGAAAATATATTAAGATGAAACGCCCTTCCTGGAATGAATATTTCATGAACATAGCCTATCTGGTGAGAGAAAGGTCTACTTGTCTGCGGCGAAAGGTAGGCGCTGTTTTGGTTAAAGAAAAAAGAATTTTGGCTACAGGTTATAATGGAGCCCCTTCAGGTCTAGTCCATTGTGTAGAGATAGGTTGTTTAAGAGAAAAAATGAATATTTCTTCTGGCGAAAGGCATGAATTGTGTAGGGGTTTACATGCCGAACAAAATGTCATCATTCAAGCAGCTCGTCATGGTATCTCTATTGAAGGCTCAACTCTATATTGCACACACCATCCCTGCATTATCTGCACAAAAATGCTTATTAATGCCGGAATAAAAAAAATTTATTATGCTAATGGATATCCGGACAAACTCTCTCAAGAAATGTTAAAAGAAGCTAAAATAGAAACCATACATATAAATTATAACGAATTTTCTAGACAAAAATAGGTTTAGGCAGACCTTAACCCAAGTTTCCTTTTTTAAGACAAAAATCCTGATTTTTGCGGAAGTTGCGAAGTTTTATGGTCACTATGTTTGATTTTTCCAATGACACATTTTCATGTTTCAGTTTCCTCAATTTAGGACAATTTCAGGCAAAAACCGGGAAAGTTGGGATAAGAAATGCTCTGTTATATATATCTATGTGGAATTAGTGATTGCTATAACCTTGAGCTGAAAATAGGAGTAATTGAACTTGGTGGAACGTGCAAAGTATGCATTACCCCTCATTTTTATCTTTCTTGATAATATTAGTTAGTATTAAAGCTATTGTTCCTTCTGCTGGAATAGACTTTGTTGGTATAATTTTCCCCGTACCTATCAGAAATTCGCTATACAGCGGGATAGAGACGTAAGTTTTAGGTACAAAATAAGCTCTTACATTTTTTATTGTATTTTCAGAGAAGGAAAGTTTTACATAAATTTCTACCTCTGGTTCATTTTTAACCTTTAAAAAATCTTCGGCAAATTTGTGACTTATAAAAATATGTTCGGCAAATTTTTCATATATTGGGGGAGCTACTATTTTTATTTCAGAACCGATAGTTTTTCCATACTCTAAATTAAAATTACCACATATTCCCTTAGAGGCTGGAAAGGGTTCATCTATAAATTTCACTTTTAGCTTTATTTCCCTACCAGAATATGCCCCAGGAAGTAAACAAAATTTTTGGATTATATTTTTCGAATTTTGATACTCGTCAAATTTTTCTTTCTTCTCAAATTCCTTTTTAGATAGCAGTTCATCAAACCTTCTTCTTAATTTTTCTCCCAGGTCATTTTCATCTATAAAGGTATCAATAGTATGCCTTTCTCTAAGAATAGCTTTAAAAGCATCAAGTTTTTCATGTTTGTCACCCCAATCAATAAACTCAGGATGAACAACGCCTTCCTTTTCATCAATAAGATATATTAATATTTCTTTATTAAGGTTGTAGGCTCTTTCGTATTCTAATTGTGTAATAGATTTTCCAGTTTCTTTATTTATGCTTCCAAGTCTTAGAGCTATAATTCCTACGTAAATATCAGACACTCCTACCTCAGCCAAAGAAGTTTCCAGGGAGGTTTCTTTTCTTGCCCCAAACTTTTCCATTCCCCTGACGTTTACATTGTATTTCTCTAAAATATCCCAAACCTTTCTTCTATGTTTCTTCAAATCCTCATATGTAGATGAAATAAACACGGTTCTCTGCATAACTATATCTCCAGTATGACACCATATCCTTAAAAATTTTCCACTGCACATTTAACCTAAAGATTGTCATAATTTTGAGTAATGATTAGTGTAACTTTTACTAAGGTTCTTGCAGCAATCATGTACACCACGAATTACATTAGCATTATCTACAAAACGAGCTTGGCCAATGTCATCAAATAGTTCTCGCTTTGTTAAGGAAGACTAATTTTGCTAAGAACACCAGAATGATCCGAAACCCAATCAGGATCAGTGTTAAATACTACAATGCTATCAGCGATGTCGAGCCCCTCACCTTTTACAAAGATATAATCAATTCTTTTAAATTCTTCCTCGCCTGAATAAGGATTACCTAAAACAGCATAAGTACACCCAAGATAGCCTTCTTCGTCAGAACAGCAGGAGTAACAGCCATTAGCTGTGCTATAAGTATCGATAAATCCAAAATCAACTATTTGGTCATAAGCCTCTCTTTCTTCAGTAATGTTTAAATTGATGTTAAAATCACCCCCTAAAATAACAGGATTTTCATCCCACCAAATGGACTTTTCCACCGTTCTTATAAAATCCAAAAGAACCTGAGTTTGTTGTAAACGCTCTGTTGGGTCACAAAAAGCGCACAGATGAGTATTGTAAATATTGATTTTGCCAAAATTTGGAATTTTTATTCTGGACATCATTACCTTTCTTTTTAGTGGAATTTCAAAGCCTTCAAAAGGCTCTTCTGAAACAAAAGGAAGTGTTTTGGAAATAGTGAAGATGATTCTACAGCGGCTTAAAATGGCATTTCCCACTGTAAGGATTCCAGGCAGCCCATTTGCTAGTCGATAGCTAAGATTATATTTCATTCCCTTTTTAGCGAGGAGTCTTTTCAAATCCAAGCTACTGTTAATGGTTCCTGACAGCGGTCCTCCAACGACTTCTTGTAATAGAATAATATCAACTGGGTCTCCTTTTTCTGCCTGTCCTGCTATAAAATTAGTGATATTTTCTAACCTGATTTCCCGATCCTTAACCTCAGAAAATAACAAATTAATGGTTAATACATTCAAATAACCCCTCGCTGTAACATCAGTACACTGAGCTTGCCAAGACCATGCCAAGGAAAAATTTGCTAACAGAACCAATAATGCTATAAAGCTAACAACAAACTTGGTCTTGATAAAATGTTTCATTCAGCACCTCCCTTTTGTTTGATTAACCTAATTCTTATTATAACGATAGATTAATGTCAAATTTAATTTTGAGTGATTTTTAATTGTAAGGAAGGATTAACTAAGGTTCTTTCACAACAGCAATTGGTGTATAGTATATCGTAATCTATAAATATCAATTAAAGGGAAAGGGGTCCGGTCTTGAATTGTGAATTTTGCTCTTGTTTCTTTATTTCATTTTTTATTGCTTTACTTACTGTCAAATAATGAATACCCAGGTAATCTGCAATTTCTTTAAGGCTATAACCATATTCTATGTGGGCAGCGTGTATTTTTTCATTCGTTCTTTTTATTTTTTATCTGGCTAAACATTTCAGAAAGTTTTGGTCTTATGGCAAATCTCTCAATTCTTGGTATTTCTTTCATCTTTTTTTCTCTTGTAGATATACCTTTATCTTTTGAACAAAACTGTCTTATGCCTTGAGAGAGATTTCCCTCTGGGGTTTCTATTAAAAGGTGATACTGATTATGTTATTCCCAGAGAAATAAGTCTAAAATATAAATTTGAGATTTCAGTCTTTAGACAAGGAATCTCTCAACTCTCTTGCTACTTCAACCATATTTCTTAAAGAAGGAATAATTTCTTCCCATTGGCGGGTCTTTAAACCACAATCAGGATTGACCCATAATTGTTGTGGTGCTAACACCTTTAGGCATCGTTTTAAAGTAGCTAATATTTCTTCTTTTTTAGGAATTCTAGGGCTATGAATGTCATAAGTGCCTAATCCGATTCCCTTTTTATAATGGTAGGTCTCAAATATACTAATCACATCTCCCTTACTGCGTGAACATTCAATAGAAATCACATCAGCATCCATGGCATCTATGGCCTCAATAATATCTTTAAATTCAGCATAACACATGTGAGTATGAATTTGTGTTTGTGGTTTAACAGGAGCATTACTTAAACGGAATGCCTTCACTGCCCAATCTAAATAAGATTTTCTTTTTTCCTTTTTCAATGGTAAACCTTCTCTAAATGCAGGCTCATCAATCTGAATAATTTTGATGCCTGCCTTTTCTAAATCTAATACCTCATCTCGCAAGGCTAGGGCAATTTGAAAAGCCACTTCTTTTCTGGGAATATCCTCTCTGACATATGACCAATTTAGTATAGTCACAGGACCCGTTAACATCCCCTTAACTGGCTTTGGGGTCAAACTTTGAGCATAACAGATTTCATTGATGGTCATAGGTTTAGGACGACTCACATCGGCATAAATAATGGGTGGCCTGACACATCTAGAACCATATGACTGCACCCATCCATTCTGGGTAACTAAAAAACCAGTCATTTTTTGAGCAAAATATTCTACCATATCACTTCTTTCAAATTCACCATGCACTAAAACATCTAACCCTAATCCTTCTTGAATTCCTATACAAAAGGCCATTTTCTCTCTAAGAAACTGGCTATATTCTTGCTGGTCAATTTCTCCTCGTTTAAATCTTGCCCTTTTTTGCCTAACATCTTTTGTTTGAGGAAAACTACCAATAGTGGTAGTAGGAAACAAAGGTAGATTTAAAACTTTTTGTTGCTTTAAAAAACGTTTTTCATATGGCTCGGCTCGCTCAAAATCCTCTGATTTTAATTGAGCAATCTTTTCTTTTACTTCTTTCAATGGATGAACCTCAGGACTGCCTGCAAAACTCCCTGCTGGCAATTCTCCCTTCCTTAAGGCTTGGGTCAATATAGCTACTTCTTGCAAGCGTTCTTTTGCAAAGGCCAAAATTTGTTTTACTTCAGAAGACAACTTGGTTTCTAATTCAATGCTAATAGGCAAATGGAGTAAACTGCAACTTGGCTGAACAAATACTGCCTTAGGATGGGCTATGTCTATAATTTCCTTGGCTAAAGCAAAGGCATGCGTTAAATTTGTTCTCCACACATTTCTACCATTGACAATGCCTAGCCCTAGGACTTTTTCTTTGGGAAAACCGTATTTTTTTATATTTTCTAAATTATTATGTGAACGCACAAAGTCTAAACCAATACCCTGCACCGGCAATTTGGCTATTTCAGGATAAAAATCCACGCCTTCAAAATAAGTCTGTAACATAATATTTATGTCAGGAGATGATAGGTTATGATAAATATCTTTAACTACTTTTATCTCTTCACCACTCATCTCTAAAACCAAGGCCGGCTCATCTATCTGCACCCATTTCGCTCCGGCCATAGCCCACTGCTTTAAAACTTCCTTATAAACTTCAAGCAATTTGGGCAATACCCAAAATTTGTCTTTCCCCTCAGGCACCTTGCTCAATGTCAAAAAGGTATAAGGTCCTACAAGAACAGGCTTGGGTTGAATATTAAGGGCAATTGCCTTTTTTATAAGGGTTAAAATGGGATTTCCTAAGAGTTTTGGTGGGGTATCTATCTCTGGCACTAAATAGTGGTAATTGGTGTCAAACCATTTAGTCATCTCTAAAGGGGGAACATTCTTAGCCCCCCTAGCCATAGTAAAATAGAGTTCTAATTCTTTTTTTATTGTTTGTTGGCGAAAACGCTTGGGGATAAAACCAAAGTTAATACTTATATCCAACATATGGTCATAGAGTGAAAAATCTCCTACAGGAATAAAATCAATCCCCGCCTGCTTTTGTGTCTCCCAAATTCTTTCTTGTAAAGAAGTAGCCGTTTGCTTCAACTCCTCATCAGTAACTTTATCCTGCCAATAGCCTTCTAAAGCCTTTTTTAATTCTCTTTTTTCTCCTATCCTAGGATAACCTAAATTGCTGCTCCAAATCTCCAATTTTTCCTCCATTTATGCCTTTTTTATCCCTTCTAAAAGTTCCTCAATAAGTTCTTTTACTGTTACTATTTTATTTGATCGATAGGCATTACTCCCAGCAAAGGCGAAACCTTCTTCCAAATTGCCTTTTTGGGCATTGATTAGGGCCGAAGATATGCAATAAGGTGCCTTACGGGGCACACAAGTCTTTATACAATGGTAAAGACACTTAAAGGGCACCTTTTTCCCTCTTTCTACTTCTTCTAAAAACTTATTTTTAATGGCCCTCCCGGGCATTCCTACTGGGCTTTTGATAAAAACAATGTCTTCTTTTTTAGCCCGGATATGTTCTTTTTTGAATGCTTCTGAGGCATCGCACTCTTCTGTCACCACAAAACGGGTGGCCATCTGCACACCACTTGCCCCTAGATTTAAAAAACGGGCAATATCTTGGCCAGTATAAACACCTCCAGCCACAATTATAGGAATGGGTCTGCCTGCTATTTTTTCATAAGGGTCTACGGCTTTAATTACTTCGTCTAATAATTGCTCAAGCCGATACCGATTATTTACCAAGTCTTTTAAAGAAAAACCTAGGTGACCACCAGCCTTTGGCCCTTCTAAGACAAAGGCATCAGGAAGATAATCATAACTATGTAACCACTTTTTGCATAAAAGTGATGCTGCCCGTCCAGAAGAAATAATAGGTACTAAGGCGGTTTTACTATCAGGGTAATCTTTTTTTATTTTAGGCTGAGTAAGTGGTAATCCTGCTCCAGAAAAAATAATATCTGCTTTGGCTTCCAAAGCAGCCTTTACCAAATCTTCATAATCAGTCATGGCCACCATAATATTGACACCAATAACACCCCCAGGGGCAGCTTGTCGTGCCAAGGCAATTTCCTTTTTTAAGGCCCTTTTATTAGCTGCTTGTGGTCGTTTTGCGAAATCAGGTTCTAAAAAACCTACACAAGCACCAGCAATAATCCCGATAGCCCCTAAACTAGCCACGGCAGCAGCGAGGGAGTGCATAGAGATGCCTACTCCCATACCCCCTTGAATAATAGGAATTTCTACCTCATGTGCACCTATTTTTAATTTTGGAATCTTCATTTTCTCACCTCAAAATTCAGGCTAGTTTTAGCAAAAAAGTAATTTTAATCAAGGGGTAATTTTTTTGAACATTCCCCAAAATTTAGGCGTTAATCTTTAAAAGCATTCCTGCAGGGATGAATTGAGGATTTTTGGCGT
Source organism: Candidatus Desulfofervidus auxilii (assembly GCF_001577525.1). GTDB lineage: Bacteria > Desulfobacterota > Desulfofervidia > Desulfofervidales > Desulfofervidaceae > Desulfofervidus > Desulfofervidus auxilii. The sequence goes on from NZ_CP013015.1 coordinate 498,469, forward strand.
TCAATAAGTGGAATAAGAAAATACATCAATTAACTTCACTAATCTATTTAAAAAGCAGGGCTACGTCAAAGCCAGGCCATAAGTAATTTAACAAAAACTAAAAAATCCAAATTTCAAAATCCAAATGTCAAATGAAATCCAAAGGCCAAAATGCCAAAACATTAAATCAGTGAGTAGTGAAATAGTAAGGGAATGAAATAGTCAAATGTAGTGGAATTGGTGTCAAACCTACAAAATACAGTTAAGAAAATAGAAAACGGAAAACAGAAATTCCCAATTCCCATTTCCCAGTTCCAACGTGTTAACTTGCAAACTTTTTAACTTGCAACTTTGTAAACGTGCATAAAGAAGGAAAGGGAAACGGGAAACAGAAAATAGAAAATAGAAATTCCAAATTCCCAGTTCCCAATTCCCAATTCTAACGTGCTAACGTTCCAATTTAACAGAAGGCGATTTTGCATTTTTCAATTTGCATTCTGCATTGAGCCATCCTGCCTGTCGGCAGACAGGTGCGCTTAACATTTGGAACTCCGTTAAAATTACTTTGACGAAGTCCTAACTAAGGTGTGAGATTTAAACATTAAACCTAAAATAAACAATGTCGCCATCTTGAATTTCATAATCCTTACCTTCTATTCTCACTAAACCTTTCTCTTTACAAGCTTGAATAGAGCCTTCTCTAATTAAATCCTCATATTTAATGATTTCTGCCCGAATAAATCCCTTTTCCATATCTGAATGTATCTTCCCAGCCGCCTGGGGAGCCTTGGTGCCTTTTTTTATAGTCCAGGCCCTCACTTCAGGCCCAGTAGTAGTAAAAAAGCTAATAAGAGATAAGATTTTATATCCTTCTCTGATAAATTTACTTAAGCTTGTTTCTTTTAATCCTAAATTTTCCAAAAATTCCTGCCTTTCTTCAGAAGGCAACTCTGCCAATTCTGCCTCCAGTTTGCCGCAAATTTTGACCATTACTGCACCTTCGTTTTTTGCTATTTTTTTTACTTCCTTTACACATTCATTGTCTTCTGTTATTTCTGCCTCGTCTATATTGGCTACATACATAACAGGTTTGGCAGTTAAAAATTGAAATTCCCTAATCAAATAGGTTGTTTTTTCATCAATTTGGCTCATACAGGATATCAAAGACCTACCTTGCTCTAAGTAAGTTTTTAAGATGGTTATGTGCTCTAAATTTCCTTTAGCTTTTTTGTCTCCTATCTTAGCTAAGCGATTCAATTTTTCAATCCTTTTTTCTATGGTAGCTAAGTCTGCCAATATGAGTTCTAGGTTCACAATTTCTATATCTCTTTTAGGATTTAACTCTCCCTCAACATGAGGCACATCGGTCTTTTTAAAACAGCGCACAACATGGGCAATGGCATCTACATTTCTAATATGAGAAAGAAATTGATTTCCCAACCCTTCTCCTTTACTGGCATTCCGAACTAAACCAGCAATATCTACAAATTCCAATATGGCAGGCACTACTCTTTGGGGTTTAATCAACTCAGCGATTTTATAAAGGCGTTGGTCAGGAACTTCTACTATACCTAAATTAGGATTGATGGTAGTAAAGGGATAATTGGCTACTTCTGCCTTGGCTGCAGTTAATGCATTAAATAAAGTAGATTTACCCACATTAGGCAGTCCAATAATCCCACATTTAAAACCCATTTTGCTTCATTCCTATCAAATCCTACCCTTTATGTCAAATTATGGTTATAATTTATTTATGCACAAAACCAGCACTATTTGGCATGTTTATTTACCACGGGATAAAATTGCTTTATTTCAATGGATTTTGGGTGAATACAATGGATTAGCGCAATTTCACACCCTAGATAGGTTTAAAGCAGTGGTAGAACTGATGATTCCCCCTGGAAATGAGCCAGAAGTAGCTAGGGTAATTCAGGCCCTCAAGGAAGAATGGCAATGTGAAATTAATATAATAAAATAGTGTTTTATTAATACACCTCTTTTGTAGTTAAATATGAAAGACCAAAACCCCTCGCTGTTTAATGCAATGTCTCTGGCCCTTTAGGAGGTGTTACTGCTTGCCCTTTTTCTTGAGCTATTTTTAAATACTCATCTACTTCCTTTTCCATGTATTGACTTACTTCATCTAATTCAGACATATCTACCGTAATACCTGTAAGAGACATAAATACTTCAATTACTGCTTTAGTTGCCTTGGGATTTTCTATCTGGATGGTATAAAAGGGAATTTCCCCTAAAAGACAAATGGCTTCAAAATTCCTTCCCTTGGCTACTCCCAAGAGTGAACCATTCATACCACTGATCGTGCCCCTTTTCATGAGTTGGATGTTTTGTTGGCTGAGTTTTTGCAAAACTTGTTCATCCGAGCCTACGGCCCAAACATTAGGAGTAGTTTTATGACTAATTTCTAAAGGCATAGCTGCGGAGGTAAAGACTTGTCTAACACCGTGTGCCTGAGCAAAGTCCAAGATAGTATTGGCTAAAAGATATTCTTTACCTGGAACTGGCTGGGCATCACCGATAAAAATAAGGAGCGATTTGTCTTTTGACTGCCAAAAATAAAAGTTGTTTTGAGGAAGAAAAATGGATTCAATTAATCCGGAGTTGATAGAAATCCCTGGTAATTGAAAACAATCATCTGCAGAAATAAGGGCAATTTTTTCGGCTGGGAGGTGACTCTGTAAATATTTGGCCACACTTAAGGCTACATATCCCATCCCTGGCCAACAAGCTAATAAAATTGGAGTTTGAAACTCCTGTTTTTTTAAAACCTCCACTGATAGTCTCATTTTTCTCCTGTTGTTTTATAGTAATTTGCTACTTCGGGTGTATATTCTGCTTGTTTTTCATAAATAATAAGAGGGAATTCAACCTTTACTTCTTCTTTTCCTCCCTTGATAGCTTCCACTAGCACAAAATTAGCCTCCTTCTTTGTATAAGGATGCACAAAACGCAATCGCTTGGGTTCTAAATTATAATTCCGCAATGTCACAAAAAGGTGCTCACACCTAAAAGCAGGATATATAAAATAAAACCTTCCCTTTTCTTTTAACATATATTGTCCTGTTTTTACAATATCTAATAGAGAACTTTTTATTTCATGACGGGCAATAGCCTTTTCCGTATCGGGGTTTAAACGTCCCCTTTTTAAGGAATAATAAGGTGGATTGCTTACCACTACATCAAAATTAGCATGGGGAAATTTTTCTTTCAATTCTTTAATATCTACCTGAGCTATTTCCACCAAGTTTTCTCTTTTGTTTAACTTCACATTTTTCCTTGCCAGAGAAACTAAACTTGGCTGAATTTCTATCCCTATTATTCTTTTTACCTGAGGAAATTTATAGACCAAGATTAAAGAGATAATTCCACAACCAGTGCCTAGTTCAAGCACAGTTTCCCCTTTTTTTAAATGGACGAAATTGGCTAGAATAAAAGCGTCAATTCCAAAACGATACCCATTTTTATGTTGATAGACCTTCAGATGACCTTCAAAAAAGCTATCTAAAGTATACTCTCTCATGGTTATAATTCAAGGCTATTAATAACCAATCCTGTAAGAAGCTTTGGATGAAAATAAGTAGACTTCCGCGGCATTAAGTGAGAAGAAAACACCACTTCTTTTAGTTGCTGTGGTTTTATGGGATTGAGAAAAAAAACCATTCTTCCCTTACCTTCTTTTACCATGGTAATCGCCTCTTGAGCATCAGTAACATACTTTATAAAACCTTCTTGGTTCATCTCTGCCTCAGAAAAACCCAATATCTTCTTAAAAATCAGTCTGTTTAATACCATTACATCCATTTTTTTTAAAAAAGGGGGTAAGTTCCTTGCCCAATTTGTGTTTTTAAGAATTAGTATATAAAACTCCTTTAGCATATCTTGGCAATAAAGACCAATTGCAGTTTGTATGTTGTTGAGTTCATTAAATCTTGACCAGAAGTTGCCTTCTTCTTTATATACCTCTATGTTAAAAAATTTTTTTAGACCTTGTATAAAATTTTCTAGGTGAAATGAAACCAAGGAGCTTTCAGGAATTACCCGGTGAATGGGTAAGATACTTAATGACCTATCTCTTAAATTGCTTAAATACATAGAAACAGAATTAAAAGAAGCATCTGGGGGGATACTGTGAAACTTTTTTTTCATTTCTTCTCTATAAGCCAAAACAGTCCGGTAGCGATGATGACCATCAGCAATGATGATTTTTTTATCCTCCATAAGCTCTTGAATAGTTTTTATTTGTTGTTTGTCCGTTATTCTCCAAACAAGGTGTCTAATATTATTTATTTTTACGTCAATGAAAGGTGAGGTGGTATTTGTTACTGAAGTTAAAAAAGAACAAATTTTGTCTTCAGAATCGTTATAGAGGCCATATACCTGGCTAAAATGGGCCTGAGTAGCCCTAAGTAATTTTAATCTTTGATAAACTACCTTAGAAAATGTTTTTTCGTGATTTAGGATGATGCCTTTATCCATGGGTTCTATTTTTGTTCTAACAATAAAACCCCGTTGAAGTTTTTTTTCTCCATTTAAGGTGTATTCTATATAATAAGGATAAATAGCTTGTTGTTTATCTTGGATCAAAATTCCATTTTTTAACCAGGTTTTGAAATAAATAGCTGCTTTTTGAAACCAATTTTTATCTCTTCCCAGGATTAAACGGACTATATTATAAGGACTGCGTTGGGCAAGGACCTTCCTCTCTTTCTCAGAAATCACATCATAAGGAGGACTCACCACCTCTTCTATTTTAACTCTTTTTTGATTGTAAACAATGCCCCGAAAGGGTTTAATCTCTGCCATAAATCTCTAACCTTTAAGACCAGAGCTAAATAACATACTAGTTTAATTTTAGCAAGGATGTGGAATTTAGGGAATACCAAAAGCCTACAGGACTTCGTCAAAGTAATTTTAATGGAGATCCAAATGTTAAGCGCAATGGCTCAATGCAGAATGCAGAATGCAAATTGAAAAATGCAAAATCGCCTTCTGTCAAATTGGAACGTTAGCACGTTTACAAAGTTGCAAGTTGGAAAGTTTGCAAGTTAACACGTTGGAAATGGAAATTGGGAAATAGGAACTGGGAAATGGAAACTGGGAATTTCTGTTTTCCGTTTTCTATTTTCTTAACTGTATTTTGTAGGTTTGAACTTTCCATTTAAAAAGTCAAGTAAAAAATGGAAATATTTTTTAAGCAGCCTTCTCCATTTCCTCCTTTAAGATATAGTCTCGATCTTCTTTTAACATCTTAAAAATAACTTTTATCAATTGTCTAGCAAGGCAGCGCAAGGCATGGTTATGCTCTTTCCCTTCAGTCCGTTTTTTAGCATAGTAAGTAGCGGATTCTGAAACATACCGAATTGTGCAGCCCGCAATTTCAATCATAGTTGCTTTACATATCTTATTAGCCTTATATACAACTCTTGTCCTTTTGTGTTTACCAGACTCATCATCTATACAGGCTACACCACAATAGATCGCAAGTTGCCTCTCGTTTTTAAATCTNTTGATATCTCCAATTTCTCCGACCAATCTGCTTGAAAGCTTTGTTCCTACTCCTGAGATACTTTTTAAACGCTTGACCTCAGAACTCTTTTCTCCTAGCTTTTCCAGCTTCTTATCCAACATCTCAATCTCCTCTTTTAGTTCTAAAATACGCCGAGAATGAGATGATATAATCGTTTTGTATATATCTGCCAGTTCTTCGACGTATTTTGTGTTGCGAAGACTTTCTAACATTAAAGAGGCCTGTTTTTTNCCAATCATCTTTATTTTAAGTAAAGCTCCCATAGTAAGTCCCTTATATCTCGAAAAATCAGGATACCTTACCAGAAGCCTCAACATCTTCTTGCTGTCTGTATCACCAATCTCTAATATCTCAGGACATACTTCTAATAGCCTTTTTCGAAGCCTGTTTTGCAACCTTATCTTCTCATCTATCAGGGTTTGTTGATGCCGAGACAGAATCTTTAACTTTTCATTGATTTTTGTTGCCTTCTCTACCGCAATGAATGCCTTTTCATTTTCAGCGTCTAAATAATCTCTTAATTTCAGCATTTTTGCTAACATTTTTGCGTCCCTTTTATCGTTACGCCATTCTGCCCCAAATACATTCCGAAATTGTTTTAATTTTAAATTATCTACATTGTATAAGGTGAATCCGCTCTCTATAAGTATCCGATCAAATGGTGCTCCGTATCCATTCTTTCCTTCAATTGCAAATGATATTATCCCACCTTCTCTTTTCTCAATCTCTCTAAATTCTCTAACTGCCTTATAAAATTCACTGAATTTGTGTGCTATCTTCTGGTCATACAAAATCTGTTCTTCATCATCCATGATAATTATGTGATGATTATCACTGCCAATATCGATTCCTCCAGATAACCTTTTCACGCCTCACCCTCCTTTATGTTTGATATTTTATGGCTCTGCCAATACCTTTATCCCGTCTATAATAGCCACTTAAAGGCACCTTTCCATTAGACAGGGTATTGGCAGGAGAACATCCGGCAATTCAAACCGAGTCACAATAATTCAACATTATTGACTGACCCCGTTAGCCACAAATGTTCCCCTAGCCATTTATCATTTATATCACATAAAGAAGGCTTCTTAATTTCATTCCCTATTTTTTACTCTCACTTTTAATTATAGACCCCAATTCCACTACATTTGACTATTTCATCCCCTCACTATTTCACTACTCACTGATTTAATGTTTTAGCATTTAGACATTTGGATTTCATTTGGTATTTGGATTTTGAAATTTGGATTTTTTAGTTTTTGTTAAATTACTTATGGCCTGACTTTGACGTAGCCCTGCATCTTAGTCCATTTTTCTATTAAATAAGGCTTTATTTTCTCAAATACTTCACATTCATATTCAATGAGTTCCTCTGCTTCTTGTATAGACATTCTTTCTGTTTTTTTCACAAAAGAGAGCGTCTTACCATAATAAAGGGGTATAATGGCATCTAAAATAAGTTTTTGGTCATCAACTTGATTTTTGTAAGCAACAGAAAAATCATATAGGATTTTTGCCCATAATTCTGTAGGGAAATCAAAATGCTCAAAGCGCAAGGTTTTTATTTCATTTAACTTATTCAAATTGGGTGTAAACAATATTTTGTTCCAAATGTTATGGTATTGTTTAAAACCCAATAAAAATTTTTGGTAAAGTGCTTCTTGATCAACCCTCACTGGAGGAGGCAATTCAGTCTCTCCTAATCCAAAACCAAATATGGCTGTAGGTTTACTCCATTTCACCATTTTCCAGAGGTCAAAGAAAGACTGCATTAAATTGAACATAGTGCCTACTACTTGGTAAAACATTTTTCCTAGAGATTGAGCTGGGTCTTTAGGACGATGAATCTTGGGTCGTCCCATAAATGATTGGCAAATAGGAATTCCTTCTGCTAAAGCCACAGTAGTCATCCATACATCTATACCAAATTGAGCTACTAATGCATCCCAATATTTTCCTTGGGCATAAATCTTTGCTATTTCACCAGAAAAACCAAAATCTCCACCAATAGGTTGACGGATTCTCCTACCAAAGAGACATCTGATTAAGGGATAAACAACATTATTAGTGATAGTTCCATCATATTTATGACGGACATAAAGAGGAGCCACAAAACCAAAATCTTCAAGTATAGGCTCACCTAAATTGCGAATCCATTTAGGGGTAATACTAATTAAATCTGCATCTATAGTTATGATTGCTTTAGCTCCCATATCACATGCCTTATGAAATAGCATTCTTAATACACTTCCCTTTCCTGTTATCTTAGGAGGTAAAGAAAGATAAATTTTGGGAATTTGATCAGTGGAAGTATTTAAAAATACTTCCTTTGTGCCATCTTTGGAATTTGCATCACAGTTTATGATGACAGAACGATATTTAGAAAAGTATTGTTTCAGCCCTTCAGCAGCTTGCTTAACCACAAATCCGATAGTATCTGCTTCATTATAAGAAGGTATACCTACAATTATCTCTGCCTCTTTTACCTCTTGGGGATTTATTTCAATTCCGATTATCTCTGCCATAGAATACTTTATATTATCATGCATCCTGGATTTTGGCCACATCTAGTTTAAGAGATAACTCATCTAATTGCTCGGCTGTCACAGGAGAAGGTGCATCGGATAAAAGACAAGTAGCTTTTTGTGTCTTAGGAAAGGCAATCACCTCTCTAATGCTTTCACACCCACAAAGTAACATAAGTAACCGGTCAAACCCAAAGGCAATACCCCCATGGGGAGGAGCACCATAACTCAAGGCCTCCAAAAGAAAACCAAATTTTTCTTTGGCCTCCTTTTCTGAAAGTTCAATCACTTTAAAAATCAACTCTTGAATATCCCTGTGGTGAATACGGATACTACCTCCTCCGATCTCAGTCCCATTTAAAACAATATCATAAGAACGGGCTTTGACCTTTTCAGGGTGCTCAGGCAAGTAAAGCAAGTCTTCTTCTTTAGGCATGGTAAAAGGATGATGAACGGTTTGCCATCTTCCCTCAATAGCATCATATTCAAACATGGGAAACTCTGTAATCCAGCAAAAGGAAATTGCATCTTCAGGGATTAAATTCATTTTTCTAGCCAATTCAACCCTTAAATTAGCCAATGCCTCATGGACAATTTGAGGCTCATCAGCCACAAAAAATACCAAATCACCCTCTTTCATTTTAAGGCGCTGCGCAAGGGCATTTTTCTCTTCCTCAGAGAAAAATTTCACAATTGGGGATTGCCATTCTGCACCCTTTACCTTTATCCACGCCAAACCTTTTGCCCCAAATTCTAGCACAAATTTAGTTAAATCATCAATCTCTTTGCGGGAAAAAACACTCCCTTTCTTTAAATTAATGGCCTTTATGACACCTCCTTTTTCTACCACAGAGGCAAAGACTTCAAACTTTGATTTAGTCATAATATCGGTAATTTCTTGCAATTCAAGGCCAAAACGCAAATCAGGTCTATCTGTGCCATAACGGCTCAATGCTTCAGCATAGGTAAGTTTGGGAAAGGGAGTAGATGGTTTCTTCCCAAATACCTTCTCACAAAGATAAACCAGTAATTCCTCTGAGATTTCCATAACATCTTCTTCATTTACAAAAGACATCTCCATATCTATTTGGGTAAACTCAGGCTGTCTGTCTGCCCGGAGGTCTTCATCCCGGAAACATCGCACAATTTGAAAATACCGGTCAAAACCACTTATCATAAGTATTTGTTTAAACAACTGAGGTGATTGGGGAAGGGCATAAAATTTTCCAGGATGTAAACGACTAGGAACCAAAAAATCACGTGCTCCTTCAGGAGTGCTTTTAGTCAAAAAAGGTGTTTCTATTTCTAAAAATCCGTGTTCACTCAAAAATTGTCTCACTGCTTGAGCACATTCATGGCGTTTAATAATATTGCGCATCAAGCAAGGACGTCTCAGGTCTAAATAACGAAAATTTAGACGAACAGCTTCTCCTATTTGAACATGGTCTTCAATTAAAATGGGCAATGAAGGAGAGGTATTTAATATTTTTATTTCATTGACCGCCACTTCAAAATAGCCTGTAGCTAATTTAGGATTTTCCATACCCTGTGGGCGGTGTCTCACCCTTCCTTTTACGGCAATAACCCATTCTGCCCTTAAATAATCAGCCCTTTCATGAGCTTGTTTACTAATAGATGGGTCAAAAACTACCTGCACTAAACCTGTTCTATCTCTCAAATCAACAAAAATAACACCCCCATGATCTCGTCGCCTTTGAACCCATCCCATCAAAATGACTTCTTTCTTTAAGTCTTTCTCTGTTATGGCAGCACAAAAATGAGTCCTCTTCCAGTCTCCCAGAGAATCTATATCCAATTTTACCTCCTTAACAATTTCAACAATTCAGACAATCCTTCCTGAGGTTGAATACTTACCTTTATTTGTTCTTTTGTATCCATATGGCGCAAAAGGGCCTTGCTTTCTTTTATCTCATTTTCACCAATAATCAATGCCAAAATGGCGTGAAGGCTATTAGCCCGATTCAATTGGGATTTTAAACTTCCTAGACGATAGTCTATTTCTGTATAAATATCCCTTTGTCTTAGCGTAGTTACCCAATCAAGACCAAACTTAATTGCCTTTTCTCCTAAAAGGGCCAAAAATACGGGTCTGATTTCTTCTATAGCATCAGGCACACAAGGTAATAATCTGTCAGTCCCAATGGCAAAACCTATAGCAGGGGTAGGTTTGCCTCCTAATTCCTGAACCAGATAATCATATCTGCCCCCACCTGCCACTGCATTTTGAGCCCCAATATCAGGAATTATCACCTCAAAAGTAGTTCTAGTATAATAATCCAATCCACGAACTAATCTGGGGTTTAAAATAAATTTTATATCTAAGTGGGAAAGGTATAATTTGAGGGTTTCAAAATGACGTTTACACTCTGAACACAGATAATCAACAATTAAGGGTGCATCTTTTACTACTTGTTGGCAACTTAATACTTTACAGTCAAATACCCTCAACGGATTTAATCTGACTCTTCTTTGACAATCAGGACAAAGATTAGGGTATTTTTGTTCTAAATAATTACCTAAGGCTTGTCTAAATTCCCTCCGACAATTTTTACAGCCTAAAGAGTTTAAATGAATTTCATAATGGGATATCTTCAAAGATGCTAAAATTGTATTGAGAGCAAGGATTATTTCTGCATCCACTAGCGGGGAATCAAAACCCAATATTTCTGCGTCTATCTGCCAGAATTGGCGGTACCGGCCTTTTTGTGGTCTTTCTCGACGAAACATAGGACCAATGGTAAATAACTTAGCACTTTTAGGTTGATGATAAAGGCTGTGCTGAATAAATGCTCTTACCACTGAAGCGGTAGCCTCAGGCCGGAGAGTGAGCTTCTCTCCATTTCTATCTATAAAGGTATACATTTCCTTTTCAACAATATCTGTAGTTTCACCAATGCTTCTGGCAAAAAGCGGTGTTTTTTCCAAAATAGGCAACCTGATTTCTTTAAAACCAAAAAGGAGTAATATCTTTCTAGCTGTCCCCTCCATATACTCCCATTTTTTTGCCTCTGGAGGTAAAATATCTCTAAAACCCCTTATAGTCCGAATCTCCATTTATCTCCCTATACCGAAGTAGATAAATCCCCTTGCTCTAAGCTCCTGAGGTTCATAAAGATTACGTCCATCAAAAATTACCTTTTCTTGCATTAATTCAGCCATCCGCTCAAAATCAGGGTGGCGAAACTGATTCCATTCGGTCACTAAGACTAAAGCTGAAGTTTCTTTTAAGGCTGCATATGCATTTTCAGCATATTGAATTTGATTTCCAAAAACTTTTTTTACTTGAGATGTAGCTATGGGGTCAAAGACCTTGACTTCGGCTCCTTCTAGAAGTAAGCGGGAAATAATCTCAATAGATGGCGCTTCCCGTATATCATCAGTATTAGGTTTAAAAGATAACCCCCAAATAGCTATTTTTTTGTCTTTTATACCCCCCCTATTTTTGAAATAATGAATTATTTTTTCAACTATTATCTTTTTTTGTCGGTCATTAACCGTTTTTACTGCCTTTAAAAGGACAGGATTAAACTCATGCTCTTCTGCCATGTGAATAAGAGCACTTAGGTCTTTGGGAAAACAAGAACCACCAAAGCCTACACCTGGATAAATAAAGTAAGGGCCAATACGGTGGTCAGCACCGATGCCCTTTCTAACTAAGTTTACGTCTGCTCCCACTTTTTCACAGATATTGGCAATTTCATTGATAAAGGAAATCTTGGTAGCCAACAAACAATTAGCCACATATTTGGTCATTTCTGCACTACGAGGGTCCATGACCATTAATTTGTCTCTAGAACGAGCAAAAGGGGCATAAACTTCTCGCATAATTGCAGCCGTATGTCCATTATTAGTACCAATAATTATCCTGTCAGGCTTCATAAAATCATTTACAGCATCACCTTCCTTAAGAAATTCAGGATTGGAAACTACATCAAACTCCAAGTTAACACCTCTAGTCCTTAACTGTTGCTCAATGATGTGGGTCACTTTTTCATTAGTGCCCACAGGTACAGTAGATTTGATGGCAATAATCCGATAGTCATCCATTACCCTTCCAATTTCCTCTGCTACTTGAAAAAGAGCGGTCAAATCACACTTCCCATCGCTTCCAGAAGGTGTGCCTACAGCAATAAATATTATTACACAATCCTTAATCCCTGTTGCTAAATCATCTGTAAAAAAAATACGTCCATCTTTTAAGTTCCTCTTTATTAAATCTTCTAAGCCTGGTTCATAAATGTGGATAATTCCTTTATTTAAATCTTCAATGGGGTCTTCTTTTCTTCCCACACAAACCACATTGTTTCCCATTTCCGCAAAACAGGCTGCAGTTACCAAACCTACATAGCCAGGTCCAATTACACAAAGTTGCATTTTACTTTACCAAGGAAGAAATGGATTTAAACTCAGGGGCTTGAGCTGTTTTCAATAAATCGAATAAAACAGTTTCCACATTGGTAATCCATGCCCCCATGTTTTGCATTAACTCTAAAGCATTATGCATGTGAATTGGAGAACGAGAGGATACACATTCTATAGGTATAAATACTTGATAACCATTCTTTAAAAGATCACGGCAAGTTTGAAAGACACAAACATGGGATTCTAGCCCAATCAGGATAACCTTTTTTTTACCTATTTTTTCTAAACAATCCTTAACTTCAGGAGTATAACCAGAAAAAGAAAGTTTAGAAAAAATGTTGGTTTCATCTAAAAATGAATCTATTTCTGGCAAGGTAGGTCCTAACCCCTGAGGATACTGTTCAGTAGTTATTGTAGGAAGCTGGAATATACTACATCCCTTGAGCAACTTTATGACATCCTGCAATAATTGTTCTTTCCTACTTATGACTTTAAAAAGTTCAGTTTGCATATCCACTATAAATACCACTGTCTCTTCTCGGTTTAAATACATAAAATCCTCCAAAGTTTTGGCTGATTTTAATCAGGAAACAGAGAATGTCAAGGGGAGACCTGACTCTAAGAGTCAGGTCTTACTTTACATCATAACTGCTGGAAGCCTTTGATCAGGCCTTTGGGAAACAGCTTGAGGTGGAGGCGAAGGCTTTTCTTTGACAGAAATAGGTGTAGCTAAAGCCTCTTTCAACACCTCATCCATGTGGCTTACCAGGACAATTTGCAAGGCTTTTAAAATTTTATGAGGAATTTCTTTTAAATTCTTCTCATTATCTCTAGGGATAAGAACCTTTTTTATATGACCCCGATGAGCTGCTAACAACTTTTCTTTCAGCCCACCAATAGGAAGCACTCTGCCTCTTAAGGTGATTTCTCCGGTCATAGCCAAATCCCCTCTTACAGGTATCTTGGTCAAGGCCGAAACCAAAGCGGTAGCCATAGTAATACCAGCTGATGGTCCATCTTTAGGAACTGCTCCTTCTGGAACATGAATATGAATATCAATTTTTTTATGAAACTCAGGCTCTAAACCAATTTGGACCGCCCGTGTGCGGACATAGCTTTGAGCAGCTTGGGCTGATTCACGCATTACTTCTCCTAGTTTTCCAGTAATGATTAGTTTGCCTTCACCAGGCATTATAGCCACTTCTGTTTGTAACAATTCACCTCCAAATTCTGTCCAAGCTAATCCTGTAGCTACACCAACTTGGTCTTTTTCCTCGGTTTGGCTAAATCGATATTTGGGGACTCCTAAGTATTGAGCCACTGTTTTTTTGGTTACTTTAATCTGGGTCTTTACTCCTTTCTCAACAATCTGTTTAGCTGCCTTTCTACAGATAGAGGCAATACATCTTTCTAAATTCCTAACACCTGCTTCTTTGGTGTAAAAACGAATAATTTCATAAATGGCATTATCTGAAAAAGCAATCTGCTCCGGCTTGAGACCACAGGCATTTATTTGTTTTGGAATAAGGAATTGAGTAGCAATACGATGTTTTTCAAGTTCTGTGTAACCTGGTATTCTAATAATCTCCATCCTATCTTGTAAAGGCCAAGGGATGGTAGGTAGAGTATTAGCTGTAGTTATGAACAATATCTCAGAGAGGTCGTAATCTACATCTAAATAGTGGTCATTAAAAGCATGATTTTGTTCTGGATCAAGCACTTCTAACAGGGCTGCAGCAGGGTCACCCCGAAAGTCTATTCCTAGTTTGTCAATTTCATCTAAGCAAAATACAGGATTATTTGTTTTTACCTTGCGTAGTGATTGAATAATCTTTCCAGGCAATGCCCCAATATAAGTCCGCCGATGTCCTCTTATCTCTGCTTCATCTCTCACTCCGCCCAAAGAAAGACGCACAAACTCTCGTCCTGTCGCTCTAGCTACTGATTTAGCAAGTGAAGTCTTACCTACACCTGGCGGGCCCACTAGACAAAGAATAGGACCTTTTACTTTCTTTGCCAAATGATGAACAGCTAAGTATTCTAAAATCCTCTCTTTAGGCTCTTCCAAGCTGTAGTGGTCTTCGTCTAAGATACGTTTTGCTTCATTTATATCCAAACGCACTTTAGCCCGTCTGTTCCACGGTAATGAAATCAGCCAATCTATATAATTTCTGACCACTGTGGCCTCAGCAGACATAGGAGCCATCATTTTTAATTTCCTCAACTCCTGCAATGCTTTCTGTCGAGCTTCCCTAGACATAGGTGTATTTTTTATCTTTCGTTCAAGCACTTTAATTTCGTCCTTTGCATCTCCTCCTTCACCCATCTCCTTTTGGATAGCCTTCATCTGCTCTGTTAAGTAATACTCTTTCTGAATCTTTTCCATCTGTTTCTTGACTCGAGCCTTGATACGCTGTTCCGTCTTTATAACCTCAATCTCCCCTTTGGTAAGACCAAGCACTAATTCTAATCGTTTATTTACATCATAGGTTTCAAGTATCTTTTGTCTCTGTTCCACCTTGACGGCTAAATGGGCAGCTACTGTATCACTCAAACGGCCTGGCTCTTTGATGGAGGACACAGTAGCTACAATTTCAGAATTAATTTTAGGATTAAGTTTAGCATATTCTTCAAAGGCAGAGACTAATAACCGCATTATCGCTTCGGTCTCTATTGTTGACTTAAAAGTTTCTTTTATCTCTTCTACTTCAACAAGAAAAAATTCGGGATGAGAAAGGTATTTTGAAATCCGGCCCCTGCTTTCTCCCTCAATAAGAACCTTTACTGTCCCGTCAGGCAACTTTAAGAGTTGGAGGATATGACCTATAGTGCCTACTCTATAAATCCCACTTTCTGTTGGCTCGTCAACTTGTGCACTCTTTTGGGCAGATAAAAGGAGTTCTCTATTAAGAGCCATAGCATGTTCTAAGGCAGCAATAGATTTTTTTCTACCTACAAAAAGGGGAATAACCATTTTAGGAAAAATTACCACATCTCTTAAAGGTAACAAAGGCAAAGTTATTTTGTTGCTCCCTTCCTTATTGCGACTAAAAATAAACATAAACGTTCAAACCTCCATTTTATATTGCTTTATTTTATATTATAAACACTTTTCAAAATAAAAGAAAGAGAATTTTTTTGAAAACTTAGCATACGCTTGTATTCACGTTACTTCTCTACAGGGTGTTGAAAAAACCTATTTTTCGAACTGCCCTAGATTAGAAATTTGGCCCCATCCACCCACAAATGGTAAACTCAAGCTGTTTTGGCCTTAGTTTCATAGAGGAGAATAGGCTGTGCATGTTTTAAAATCACATCTTCATTGATTATACATTCCTTAACACCTTCTAAATCAGGAAGAATAAACATAATATCTAAGAGCACATATTCAATAATACTTCTAAGACCCCGAGCACCTGTTTTTTGCTTGATAGCCTCCTTTACAATGGCCCTCAAGGCCCCTTCGGTAAACTTTAATTCTACACCTTCCATTCTAAACAACTTTTGAAATTGCTTTACCACTGCGTTCTTGGGAGTCACCAGTATTTTCATTAAGTCTTCTTCAGTCAAGTCATCCAAAGTAGCACTTACTGGCATACGTCCTACAAATTCTGGAATCATTCCATACTTAATCAAATCCTCTGGCTGAAGGTGTTTTAAAATCTTACTTCTATCTTTTTCTCCCCTTCCTCTTATCTCTACACCAAAACCCATACCTTTAACACCTATGCGGCTACGTATAATCTCTTCTAAACCAACAAATGCACCCCCACAAATAAAGAGAATATTAGTAGTGTCAATCTTTAAAAACTCCTGCTGAGGATGTTTTCGTCCACCTTTAGGGGGAATGTTAGCCACTGTCCCTTCTATAATTTTTAAAAGGGCCTGTTGAACACCTTCTCCAGAAACATCCCTGGTAATAGAAGGATTATCTGTCTTGCGTGATATTTTGTCAATTTCATCAATATAGACAATACCTTGAGAGGCACGTTCAACATCGTAGTCTGCTGCTTGAACAAGATAAAGAATGATGTTTTCTACATCTTCTCCAACATAACCTGCCTCTGTTAAAGTAGTTGCATCAGCAATAGTAAAAGGCACATTCAACATCTTGGCCAATGTTTGAGCTAAAAGGGTCTTTCCACAACCTGTGGGGCCAATTAATAAAATATTGCTTTTTTGTAACTCTATTCCATCAATTTCACGACGGGTATAAATGCGTTTATAGTGATTATATACTGCTACCGAAAGAATCTTCTTTGCCTGTTCTTGACCAATTACATATTCATCCAAAAATGCCTTTATTGCCCTTGGTTTAGGAAGAGTAATTCCTGGTTCAATGTCTTCTTTTTCATATTCTTCAGCCAATATCTCATTACATAATTCAATACATTCATCACAAATATACACAGAAGGACCTGCTATCAACTTCCTCACTTCATTCTGGCTCTTCCCACAAAAAGAACAATAAAGTTTTTTCTCCCTTTTACTTGAAACTCTAGCCATTTTAAGTCTCTGAATCTCCTTGTTTAACTCTTTCCATAATTACATTATCAATAATACCATATTTTTTTGCATCTTCACTGCTCATATAAAAGTCTCTTTCTGTATCTTCTTCTATTCTAGATAAGGGTTGTCCCGTATGTTTTGCTAAAATTTTATTTATCTCTGCCCTCAGCCGCAAAATCTCTCTAGCCTGTATTTCCACTTCTGTTGCTTGTCCTTGAAACCCTCCTAAAGGCTGATGGATCAGAATCCGTGCATGGGGAAGTGCGTATCTTCTACCTGGTGTTCCAGCAGCTAACAAAAGAGCACCCATACTAGCAGCTTGACCCACACAATAGGTACATACTGGTGCTTTTATATACTGCATGGTATCATAAATGGCCATCCCTGCTGTAACCAACCCTCCAGGAGAGTTGATATAAAAGTGAACTTCTTTATCAGGGTCTTGGAACTCCAAAAAAAGCAATTGAGCTATTATGAGGTTAGCAATAGCGTCATCTATTGGACTCCCCAAAAGGATAATACGGTCTTTTAACAATCGAGAGTAAATATCATAAGCCCTCTCTCCTCGTCCTGTTTGTTCAATCACAATGGGAATTAAATTCATTTTTCCACCTCATTTTGTTTCACATCTTCTCTCACTGTTTTTTTCTCCTGTTTATTTATTTCTTCTCTGCTAACTTCTTTTATGTTTGCATGTTCTTTGAGAAAAACAAGCGTTTTTTCACCTACAATTCTGGTTTTAATCCGAGTTATAACATAAGGAGTATGCATTTTTTCTAAAGGCACCTTTAAATTATCTGCCAGTAATTTTAACTCTTCTTCCACTTCCTGTTCTTCAACATCAATATTTTCTTTCTTGGCAATGGCACTTAAAATAAGTTGACCTTTCACCTTCAAGACTGCATCAGGATATAAGTCTTTTCTTAATTTATCCAAGTCTAAGGATGCACGCACCTCAGGAGTAGTAAATTGAGTAGCCCTCTCTATCATACTTTTCAATTCCTCTTCAACCAAACTTTCTGGAAGTTCAACATCCACTTTCTCTGCCAGAGAATTAAGCACATAATTTTTAATATATTCATCTCTAATCTTTTCTTTCCTTAGTTTTATTCGCTCCTTAAGGTCTTTTTTTAGTGCTTCTAAGTTTTGATAATCACCTATTGTTTTAGCAAACTCATCATCTAAATCAGGTAATACTTTCTCCTTCGCATCTTTTACAAATAAATGGAGCTCTATTTCTTTACCAGCCATTTTCTCATTCTGGTAATCTTTGGGATAATGAAGTTTAACCACTTTTTTATCACCAATGCTAGCCCCTATCAATTTTTTTTCTATATCTTCATTAATCTGTTTTTTCCCTAATTCTACCATATAGTCTGTGGCTTTAAAATCTTGTAAGGGAGTTTCGTCCATATAACCTTGAAAGTCAAGTATCACATAATCTCCTACTTTTAATGGTCTCTGTTCTTCTATTTTTTTTAATTCAGCATGGGTTTCTCTAAGGGCGTTTAATTCTTTTTCTACCTCTTCATCCGTAACTTCTATGGGAGTAACTTTTACACTTACACCTTTATACTCTGGCAATTCAAACTCTGGGAGCACTTCTATAGTAACTGCATATTTGAATACCTTTCCTTCTCTGATAGTCTCTGGTTGGATAGAGGTTTCTTTTATGGGCAACAGTTGAGTTTCTTTCAATGCCTCAGGATAAGTTTTTTCAATAAGATTGGATAAAGCCTGATTAAGAATTTCATTACGATATAATGATTTAACCACAGACATGGGTACTTTTCCAGGACGAAACCCTTTTATTTTTGCCTTTTTTTGCATCATTCTATAAAGACTTCCAATTTCTGCATCTACCTTTTCCTTCGGTATAGTCACTTCCAACTTACACCGTGCAGGACTAATTTTTTCGACTTTAACTTCCATATTTCCCTCATTTTCATTTGGTGCGAGAGGCGGGACTCGAACCCGCACGGAATAACCACCAGATCCTAAGTCTGGCGCGTCTGCCAATTCCGCCACCCTCGCCTTTTTAAAAATTATACTATTTACTTAAGATAGTCAAGATAAACTACAAACCCAAAATCCACCATTGATTTTTTATTCCAACGTCTCCTCTCACAGAATAGAAAACAAAATAAAGGATATGAGATGGCCACAAAGGGAAATTGAAAAAATATTAGATTACTTCTGTTCAGAGATAATGGGGTTATATCTAAAAATGATGACAGGGTATTATATACTGTATGTAAGTATGGTAAGGAAGGTATTTTATACTGGAAGGCTACAAGGGGATAAGCTACATGATGAATAGACTTAACCAAGCATTACCTGTCTGCTTACAGGCAGGAAGACAAAATAGCACCTGGTAGTGGCAAACACTGCCTTTTCAAGCTTTATCTGGATGAAAGTGTAGATATAAAAATAGCCGAGGGACCTAAAAGAAGGGGAATAGAGGTTTACGCTGCACTTCAAAACCAGCAATTTTTATTAATTGAAAATTAGGACAAACAAAAATTATACTAATAATTTCTCTAACAGGGCCTTATGCAAATGTAGCTTGTTTTCTGTCTGATCAAATACCACTGATTGTGATCCTTCTATTACTTCTTCAGTGATTTCTTCTCCCCGATGGGCAGGAAGGCAATGCATAACAATAGCCTCTGGTTTGGCATAACTTAAGAGCTTTGAATTTACTTGATATGGGAAAAAACATTCTTTTGTCTTTTGCTCTCTTTCTTGACCCATACTCACCCACACATCGGTATTTATTACATCTGCTCCTTTTACTGCCTCAATAGGGTCATAGGTAAAGATAATGTTTTTTCTTTTTTTTGCATTTTCTAACACATCTAATGCTGGCTCATAACCCTTGGGACAGGCTAGATAAAGTGTAAAATCAAGCCTTATCGCGGCATTGATCCAAGAATGACAAACATTATTGCCATCACCTATCCAAACAATCTTCAACCTCTCAAGGTCTCCTTTGTATTCTTGAACAGTCATTAAGTCAGACAATACCTGACAAGGATGATATTTATCTGAAAGGGCATTAATTATAGGAATATTAGACCACCTGGCTATTTCTTCAATAAGATTTTGACTATAGGTGCGCATAGCAACAGCATCTACATATCTGGAAAGCACCCTGGCAGTATCTTTAATGGGTTCTTCACGAGACATCTGGGTCACATCTTTAGTCAAAAACACCACTTGACCCCCTAGTTGATACATAGCTACTTCAAAAGATACCCGCGTTCTGGTAGATGGTTTCTCAAAGATTAAGGCCAAGGTTTTACCTACTAAAGGTATATATTTTATACCTGCCTTATAATTCTTTTTTAAAACTATCGCCCTATCTATAAGAGACAAAATTTCCTCAGAAGATAAATCCAAAATAGTAATCAAGTCCTTTTTCACTGCTCTTCCCTTAATATCTTATCTAATACTTCTATAAATGCCTCTATCGCCTCCCTTTCAATTATTAAAGGTGGTAAGAGACGTAAGACATTTGCTTGAACAGCATTAATAAGAAATCCCCTTTGCAGACATTTTTCTACAATAGTTTGGGCCTTTATATCAAGTTCTATACCTATCATAAGGCCACATATCCTAACTTCCTTAATTATTTTATACCTTTCTTTTAATTGATGAAGTTTTTCTTTAAAAAATGCACTTATTTGTCTAGTGTATTCCAAGAGCTCTGTGCCAGTTAATATTTTAAGCACAGCTTTAGCTGCGGCACAGGAAACAGGGTTACCACCAAAGGTGCTGGCATGACTTCCAACAGAGAAAGCCATTGCTATCTGTTCTTTAGCCAACATGGCTCCAATTGGAAGGCCATTTGCTAAAGACTTAGCCAAGGTGAGAATATCTGGTTTCACCCCTTCATGTTCATAAGCAAACAGCGTCCCCGTCCTTCCCATCCCAGTTTGGATTTCATCAAAGATAAGCAATATTTGATTTTCATCACAAATTTTTCGGACTTTCTTTAAATACCGAGGAGATGGTATTCTAATTCCCCCTTCCCCTTGTATAGGCTCTAACATAATAGCTACTGTTTCTTTATCAATGGCTCGTTCTATGGCTTTAACATTATTAAATGGAACATGGATAAAACCTGGCAATAGGGGTGCAAAGCCTGATTTTACTTTTTGCTGTCCAGTGGCTGTAATAGTAGCCATGGTGCGCCCATGAAAAGAACCTTCTAATGTAATAATTTTATACTTCGGAGGAGAAAACTGGTTTCCCCATTTTCTAACCAGCTTAATCGCTGCTTCGTTGGCCTCAGCCCCACTATTGCTAAAAAAGACCTTATCTGCAAAGGAATGTTTGACTAGGAGTTCTGCTACCTCAATTTGAGGAAGGGTATAATAAAGATTAGAAATATGAAACAACCGATAAATTTGAGCCTCTACTGCCTTAACTACCTTAGGATGACAATGGCCCAGATTACACACAGAAATGCCAGAAAATAGATCAGTATACACTTTACCTTTATCATCCCAAACCTTATATCCCTTGGCCCTAGTTACTACCAAAGGAAGTCTCGCATATACATCCATTATATATTGTCTATCTTTATTTATCCAATCCATTTATTCACCAATAATTTCTGTCCCAATACCCCGGCTAGTAAACAACTCCAGTAAAATGGCATGAGGGATGCGGCCATCAATGATATGTGCTTTTTCTACACCTGATTTTATAGCCTTAATAGCTGCTTGGATTTTAGGTATCATTCCTCCTGTAACAGTTTTGTTTCTTATCAGCCTTTCTCCGTCTTCAACCCTCATAGAAGAAATTAAGTTATGATGTTTGTCTAAAACTCCAGGCACATCAGTAAGAAAGATAAGTTTTTTGGCTTTAAGTGCACCAGCTATTTCCCCTGCTACCCAATCGGCATTGATATTAAAAGTCTCACCTCCTTGCCCCATTCCTACCGGAGCGATTACCGGAATAAACTGTTTATTATTTAACAACTCTAAGACTTCTTTATTTATTTTAACCACTTGGCCTACATGGCCTAAGTCTATGATTTCTGGTGGTTTATCAGCTAATTCTCCTTCTTGAAAATTAATCTTTTTGGCCTCAATTAAACAGCCATCCTTTCCACTAAGTCCAATTGCTCTACCTCCAACTTGGTTAATCAAATTAACAATCTCTTTATTTACCTTTCCTACTAATACCATCTGCACTATATCCATGGTAGCATCATCCGTCACCCTCAATCCTCCTACAAATCTTGAGGGAATATGCATTTTTTCTAAAAATTCTCCAATTTGAGGTCCGCCTCCATGAACAATGACTGGATTTAGACCTACATATTTTAATAAAACCATATCCAAAATAAAATTCTTCTTTAATGTTTCATCCACCATAGCATGACCGCCATATTTAATCACAAAGGTTTTTTGATAGAATGCGCGCAGATAAGGTAAAGATTCTATTAAAACCTCAGCTCGTTTGATTAGCTCTTCCATTGCCTATAAAATATATCTACTTAAATCCACATCCTTAACTACATCACTCAATTTACTTTGAACATAATCAGTATCAATTATTATCCTTTCTCCTTTTCTTTGTGGGGCTTCAAAGGAAATATCTTCTAACAATCGTTCCATAATAGTATAAAGTCGCCTAGCACCTATATTTTCCGTTTTTTCATTCACATCCACCGCAATTTTAGCAATTTCCTCAATGGCTTGTTCTTCAAACTCTATCTCTATGCCTTCTGTCTTTAAAAGTGCCTTATATTGTTTAACCAGAGCATTTTCAGGTTCAGTTAAAATTCGCTTAAATTCTTTTTCCCCTAAAGAGTCCAACTCTACCCTAATAGGCAACCTTCCTTGCAATTCAGGAATTAACTCTGATGGTTTTGCTACATGAAATGCCCCAGCAGCAATAAACAAAATATGGTCTGTCCGCACCATGCCGTATTTAGTATTTACTGTAGTTCCTTCTATTACAGGCAATAAATCCCTTTGCACTCCTTCTCTAGAAACGTCAGGTCCCCGACGGGTAGAGTCTGAGGTAGTAACCTTGTCAATTTCATCTATAAATACAATGCCTGCTTCTTCTACCCTTTTTTTGGCTATACTTATCACCTTATCCATATCAATCAATTTTTGCGATTCTTCTTGAGTTAAAATTTCCAATGCCTCTGGAATTTTCACCTTTTTTCTTTTTTTCTTTTTGGGCAACATGGATTCAAACATTTCTCTGAAACTAATATCCATTTCTTCCAATCCGGCAACAGAAAAGATCTCCATTACTGGCAAAGCTTTTTCCGTAGTTTCTAATTCAACAAATCTTTCATTCAATTTTCCTTCCTTAAGCATATCTCTCATTTTTTCCCTAACCGGCTCATAAGAAGACCCTTTCTGCACTACTTCTAAATAGGCATCTTCACGAGAAACCCTCTTTTTAGGTCTAGGTAAAAGAAGGTCTAAGAGTCTTTCTTCAGCCATCTCTTTTGCTTGAAGTATCACCTTTTTTGTCTCTTCTTGCTTAACCATATTGACAGCCATATCTACTAGATCGCGAATTATAGATTCCACATCCCTTCCCACATAACCTACTTCCGTAAATTTGGTGGCTTCTACTTTCACAAAAGGTGAGTTAGTTAAGGTTGCTAAACGACGTGCAATTTCTGTTTTACCCACTCCTGT
The DNA here is from genome assembly GCF_001577525.1 of Candidatus Desulfofervidus auxilii. GTDB lineage: Bacteria > Desulfobacterota > Desulfofervidia > Desulfofervidales > Desulfofervidaceae > Desulfofervidus > Desulfofervidus auxilii. Next base: position 522,090 of record NZ_CP013015.1, read on the forward strand.
GGGTCCAATCATTAAAATATTCTTAGGGGCAATCTCATCCCTTAAAGGTGGAGGGACTTGTTTTCTGCGCCAACGGTTACGCAAAGCAATAGCCACTGCCTTTTTAGCCTTATCCTGACCAATAATATATTTATCTAAGGCAGCGACGATTTCCTGAGGTGTCAAAAGAGACATATAACCTCCCTTAATCCAAGATTTCTAAAGCCAATTCTGTATTGGTAAAAGGACAAATAGAAGAAGCAATAAGCATAGCCTCTTTAGTAATTTGCTCTGCATCTAGATTAGAATATTTTAATAAGGCCTTGGCAGCAGCCAAGGCATAAGCACCACCTGAACCAATAGCGGCAATGGGTTCATCTGGTTCAATCACATCTCCTGTGCCAGAAATGATTAAAGTAGTAGACTTATCTGCTACTAATAAAAGGGCCTCCAACCGTCTTAACATCTTATCTGTGCGCCAATCCTTAGCCAATTCTACTGCTGAACGCTTTAGTTGACCATTAAATTGCTCTAATTTTTTCTCAAATCGCTCAAATAAGGTTAGGGCATCTGCACTAGTGCCAGCAAAACCTGCCAGCACTTTATTATAATAGAGTTTTCTTACCTTTTGTGCCTTATGTTTCATAATATAATTTTGGCCAAGTGTCACCTGGCCATCACCGGCCATAACTGTAACGCCTTGATGCCGAACACTTAAAATAGTAGTGCTTTTTATTATAGGCATTTTAACTCCGAGGATGAGTTTTATCGTATACCTCCATCAATTTCTCTACTGTAACATGGGTATATTTTTGGGTAGTAGCCAAACTCACATGACCCAATAACTCTTGGACTACTCTTAAATCTGCTCCTTGGTTTAAAAGATGAGTGGCAAAACTATGTCTAAGCATGTGAGGATAAACATCCTTAAAGATGCTCTGGATACTATATTTTTTCACTATTCTTTCTACACTGCGTGCGGAAAGCCGCTTACCTCTGAAATTAAGAAAAAATGCCCTTTCTCCCCTTTTTTTAACTGATTTCTTCCTTATCTGTAGATAATTTTCCAATGCTTGCTTGGCCTTCTCTCCCATAAATACCAATCTATATTTTCTGCCTTTTCCATAAACAAAAATTTTACCTGTCTTTAAATCTACATCATCAAGGTTTAATCCTACCAATTCACTCACTCGAATCCCAGTAGCATAAAGTAATTCTAAAATAGCCTTATTGCGAATATCTAAGAATGTTTCCACTTTAGGCCTATCTAAAAGTCTAAAAACCTCATCTACCGTGAGAAACTGAGGAAGTTCCTTTACCTGTTTAGGCCCAAAGATAGCCTCTGCTGGATGTATTTTTATATAACCTTTTTTAAGTAAAAACTTAAAAAAGGAACGAATAGAAGCCAGTTTCCTGTTTACTGTAGAGCGGCTTAAAGATTGTATTAAAAACATGAGATAGGCGCGAATTTGCTGCGAGGTAATCTCTTGGAGTTGAAAAATATTTTTTTGCTCTAAAAAGTCTATAAACCCTTTTAAATCCAAATCATAGGCTCGGATAGTATGAAGAGAAAGATTCCTTTCTACTTGTAAATATTGTAAAAATTGCTTTAAAAAGCTTCTCATAGTTTTTAAATAACACAACCACACTTAAAATCAAGAGGAATATAATCACAATCTATATCTCTTATGGAGACTAATACCCCAAATCCATGATAATTTTAAAAGAGAACCCACCCGCCTGCCTGCGGGCAGGCAAATGTAGTAAAATAAAGCAAATTTTTAAAAACATAGCTTCACCTAAAACATAGCCATGTTAAAGTTTCCATATTAAGACATTTTATTCCTTTACCCAACTCTACTTTTTAAAAAGCAGATTGCGAAGTGTCATCAAGACTGGCGAAAGCCACCCTGAAGGGCTTGGTCTTGATGGCTTAACGGAGCAATCTGCTAAGCTATAAATAGGTTAGTGAAAGTTAACCTTGACGTATCACTGTCACCTAAAAGGTGAAACAACAAACACCAAAGGTTATAAGCGGATTTTGGGTGTTATTTTTTTGTTGACTTTTGTCTTCGTTTGTGATAAAGGAGTTGACAGGTAAAAAGGTGATTCCGTTAAAGGGGAGGGGGTATGAAAAAGCACATTTTTTTAAGGTTGGTATGTGGTTTTGGCTTTATTGTATTGATTTTGGGTTTCTCTCGTTGTGCACATAGAGGTTTTGTAAAAGCAACATTACCTACCATTGAGGGGGCAAGTTATGTAGGTAGTGAAACTTGTGCTAGTTGCCATGAGGAATTATATGCAGAGTTTAAAACCTCTATTCATGGACGTCTGGCCTCGTTTGAGGCAATAGGAATAAAGAAGGGCTGTGAAGGGTGCCATGGTCCAGGAAGTATCCATTCAGAAGAAGGCGACCCAGAAAAGATTTTGAGATTTGGCAAATTAAATTATGCAGAAAAATCAGAAATATGTCTTCAGTGTCACACTCAGTCATATTGGCGAACTAGTGAGCATGCTCTAAACGGAAATGCCTGTAGTGATTGCCATAAGATACATAATCCGAAGGAGAAAAAACTTTTGGTTAAAACTGAGCCATCACTTTGCTATGAGTGTCATCAAGATATAAGGATGAAAACCCTTTATCCTTCTCACCATCCTATCTGGGAATCTGAAAGGACAGGCAGAAGAAGGATGACCTGTAATAATTGCCACGATGTCCATGGCTCTCCTATTAAGTCTTTAAAGACAGAAGAAAGAATAAATGACCTCTGTTTTAAATGCCATGCCGGTTATCAAGGACCTTTCATCTATGAGCATGAGCCAGTAGTAGAAGATTGCACTATCTGTCATGAACCTCATGGAACAGTGGCAAACAATCTTTTAAAACAAAATGAACCATTTGTTTGCTTGCAGTGTCATGAGTTCCATTTTCATGCAGGTAAAGAAAGTGGAGTGGGAGAACTTAGTGTTCCTGAGCATAAAGATATCTTAATAGGAAATTCTGGAGAAACACCATACACTGGACCATTTCCTGCTCAGGGATTTAAAATGGCGTTTACTACAAAGTGCACTCAGTGTCATTCCCAAGTTCATGGTTCAGACCTTCCTTCCTTGTCAGTGCCTGGGCAAGGAAGGGCATTAACTAGATAAGAGGAGGGATAAAGCTATGATTAAAAAAATAGGTATATGTTTGATGGTGTTTGTCTGTATCCTATTTGTATCTTTAAGCTTTTCTGAAGAAAATAATAAAGATGTAAATATAAAAGTTAAGACTGGAATTCATGGTGTAGGGGTAGATGGAAAGACCAAAGTAAAAGTGGGAGAATATGATGTTTTAGATACGGGAGTTAATCCTGATGTTAGCTTTTCTTTAGATGGCAGGATAGAAAATACCTACTTTTCAGGCGAAGCCACCTATTATGAAGATGATGACCAGCAATACTCTGGTAATATAGACATGCAAAGATATGTGACTGAAGAATTTAGCTATTATAGATTTTATCACTGGCTTGATCATGACCCATTAACCAATCTCCGTGCAGCCGCTACTAATGCAAAAGAAGGGGGCAAAGTCATACCACCTTTGGTAACATATACTGACCTTGAGCCATCTACCGAATATGGAATAATGCGCTCTGAGATGGAGAGTAAGACCACGGTCAGGGTTCCAATGGACTTACCTTTTGAATTAAAGGCATTCTTTAACTACAGAAAAGAAATGAGGAAGGGTAGAAGACAGGCCCTGACCATGGGTGGGAAGTGTTCTGCCTGTCATGTAGTAAGTAACGGTAAAGTAATCAATGAACATATTGAAGACTACAATCCTGGATTTGTTGCCACCTTCAGGAATAAATCAGTTCATGCCAGTTTTAGTTATGAATTTTTAGATAGAAAGTTTGGTGAAGATGCCTTAGCTCCTGAAATTTATTATGATGACCCAGTTCACCCTGGTGGGAAAGGATATATTTTTGATGATAGGATTCAATATCAAGATGCTAAACTACCATACAACCAACTTCCAAAGTCAAGAAAATTTTCACATAAGGCAAAACTTAATACCTATATTCCTTCTATGAGTACAGGAATGTTTTTAGGTGGTATATATTCACGCACAGAAAATGAAGAACAAGACTTACAATTTAATCTTAAAAGTATCTTTTCTAGACTATCTAGTTCTATAATTCCTGGTCTGGCTATGAATGTTCACTTTAGGTGGCTAGACTTAGCCAATGAAAGTATATTTGTAGATACCAATGAGCCAACAGGTATTGCTGGTCCAAATGCCGGGCATACTTATGCTGACCCTTCACACGGAGGGAGTTATAATGCAAATGACCCCGACTTTGTGAGAGATTCAGCTATGTCTAGAAAACAATACGAAGTGGGTTTTGATGCTGCCTATCTGCTTATGAAAGGAATCACTTTAAGAGGGAGCTATCTTTGGAAACAGATTGAGAGAGACCACTATTATCTCTCAGGTGAAAATGAGACAGAAGAACATCGTCTAAAATTGGGTATAAATGCCAGATTTACACCTCCTATTATTAAAAAACCTATAAGAACCAGCTTAAGTTATAAATATCAAAGTATCTATGCTCCATTTGCTAATGAGAATGCAGCGTTTGTGGGAGAAGAATCAACTATTGCTGGAGGTCCATTTAATGGAACTCAATATTGGGAACTCCAAGAGATGAGAAATAAAACACTCACCAATTTGCCCACCAGGAGAGACGAAATTAGATTTGATACTACAATTCCTATCTTGGATAGGCTTTCAATTACTGGTTTTTATCGTTTTATGAAAGAAGAAAATGATTCAGTGGGTTGGAAAAACTGGACCCATATGCCTTCTATAAGCCTTTGGTATGCCCCATTTGATAAGTTAAACTTCAGCATGTCTTATCTTTATAGGCATGGGAAGACAACTAATCCACTTTGTGTGCCCATTTATGATGGGTGAGCTGGTGGAACATGGACGAACCTGTATGGTTCAAAGATAGCAAATGGGCATTATTTTATGGAGGGTCACACTGGAGTTTTTAATATAAATTATATACCCACTAAAAAACTTAGTTTTAACATAGCTTCTGCCTATACTGATTCAAAGGCACACATAGAAGCCTTTAATTTCGCAGGCCCATTAGAATATGCCCCTGGAACCGATGGAGCACGTGAGCGTTATTACAATTATGATTTTTCAAATGTAGCGGATTATTCTGACTTACATATAAGGGAATTGGACTTAACACTTTCTGCCTCTTATATAATAAATAAAAACTTCGCCCTTTCTGCAGGATACAATTACCTTTATTATGGAGATGCAGACCCATACCTTTATGATGGAACAGGAAGGGCTCATATAGGAATGCTCACCTTGAATTATTGGTATTAAAAAAATAGTTACTTTTTTATATTTAAGTGAAAAGGCCTCTTAAAGGGGCCTTTTTTATTTTTTAATAGAGAAAAAGTCAGAGTTTTTACTTGACAGAAATTATTATAAATGGTATCTAAGCTTGAAGATTAGGTAAGGGAGGAATCAGAATGAATTTACCAAAAAAGAGGTTTTTGATAGTAGGTTTAGTATTTTCATTACTGATATTTTTAGGATATGGGAATGCATGGACCCAAGAACAACAAGTTGCGCAGTTAACCTCTCAGGATTGTATTAAATGCCACCCTAAAGTAGTTCATCAAGTAGAGGAAAAGGGAGCTAGGCATAAAACAGAAGTGAGCTGTGTAGATTGTCATGAAGGTCATCCCCCTATGGTAGCAAAAGAAGAGATTATCCCTAAATGTGACGTATGTCATAGTGGAGAGCCCCATTTTGAACTGAAAAACTGTGCAGGCTGTCATTCTAATCCCCATACTCCTTTAGATATTAAATTCAAGGGAAAAATTAAAAAAGCTTGTTTAACATGTCATAAAGAAGAGCAACAACAGCTTAAAACGTATCCCAGTGCCCATACCAAGCTTGCATGTAATGACTGTCATACCGTCCACAAAGAAATTCCTCCTTGTTTACGCTGCCATGAGTCCCATACAGCAGAAATGAAAAACAAAGATTGTCTAAGTTGTCACCCTCCACATAAGCCACTGGTAATTACCTATGGAACAGAGGTACCAAATAGCTATTGCGGTGCTTGCCATTATGATATAGGAGATATTCTAGACAAAAACAAAACTAAACACCATGATTTGACTTGTGTTTATTGCCACAGAAACAAACATGGAATCCGTCCTACGTGTGAAACTTGCCATGGTGCTCCTCATCCCAAAGAAATGGTAGCAAAGTTTCCTCAATGTATTATGTGTCACACAGATGCACATGATTTAACAAAATAAGGAGGGGGTTATGAAATCAGGAAGGTTTATATTATTAGGTGCCATATGTGTTTTAATAATCATTGCTTGTGCACAAGAGGGAGTTAAAAAACCAACTCTTCCCACCAAAGAAAGGCCACAGGTAGCAGAGTTATATCTGGAAAAACCTAAACCATTGACACCCATTCAGTGTGGGCAGTGTCATATGTCTCTTTATATGCTTGTTAGGAAAGAAGGAGGAAGACACCAAATTGAATGCACCAAGTGCCATACCCAATATCACGTATATAACCCTATAAAGCAAAATTGGTCTGAAATTATGCCCAAGTGCCAGAGGTGTCATGGACTATTCCATGGAGAAACGTTGCCTAAGTGTATGGAATGTCATATAGAGCCTCATGCCCCTAAGAGAATTCCTATGTCTACAGTGTTAGAAGACAATTGTCTCACTTGTCACGGAAAGGTTGGTGATGAAATGAAGCAATATCCCAGTTTACATAAACAACAGGCTTGCTCTTTATGTCATGAAAGACATGGTTATATTCCCTCTTGTATGGATTGTCACGAGCCCCATACCACTAGTCTTACTAAAAATGAGCAATGCTTGGCTTGTCATCCCGTGCATAGCCCTACAAGGCGTTTAAAATATGCAAAAGAGACCCCTAATGAAATATGTGCTAGTTGTCATGATGATATAGCTACTACCTTGGCAAAAAATAAGAGTAAACACCATGATGTAGCCTGTGTGGCCTGTCATAATAAACACAAATATGTGCCTAAATGTGAGGAATGTCATAAAGAACCACATAGTAAACAGTTGCTTAAAAAGTTTAAAAATTGTTTACAATGTCACATAGACCCTCATAATTTACCAGCAAAAACAGCAGTAAAGTAAAGAATTAACTTGATTTGGCCTTAGCTCAGCAAGGATTGTAAGCCCTGCAGGTTGATAACTTGCAGGGCTACTTTTTTATGATTTGAGGATTTTTATACATAGCTAAATATTATTGAAATTTTAATAAAAATTGACAAAATGGAAGGAATAATGTAGTAAAAACAGCATGAATTGGGCTATTATAAGTTTCCTTCTGTGGTTTTTCCTTTTTCCTTCTGTTATTCAAGCCAAGGTAAAAGGACAATGTGCTAATTGTCATACCATGCATTATAGTCAGCATGGGGGGGTGCTTTTAGAGTGGGGTACTAAAGGGCCTTACCAGAATTTGTTGGTAAATAGTTGTGTAGGTTGTCACACAGGAGTAAATGATGGCACAAATACTATTCCTTATGTCTTTTCTGAAAGTGAACCAACTTATGGAACAAATACCCTTGCTGGTGGAAATTTTTATTGGGTAGCTAATGGGTGTGATGAGTGTGGTCACAATGTAACTGATATTCCTGGTGTAAATCAAGATAGCAATTTTAGTCAAACTCCTGGTTTTGTGAGTGGTAAAACCTGCAGTAGTTGTCATGGTAGTGGCAATATGGTGCTTACTAAATGTATATTCTGTCATGACCCAAAACATCATGCAGATGATAGTGGCACGGTTGTAGGTGATGATGAAGAAGTTAAGTATAGATTTTTAAGCTTTACTGCCTTTCATCCATATACTTATCAGCAAGGTTCATATAATTTTTATGGGGTTGCAGGTATAGAAGATGGTGATTGGGAATATACTGTAAGCTCAAGTGACCATAATGAATATTGTGGTGCTGCTAGTTCAGGGGATTATTCAGGTGCTTCTCATTCTATAAGTAGATATTGTGCTGCCTGTCATTGGGGATTTTATGGAGAGAATACTGAGCATTGGATAAGGCATCCATCAGATTATATCTTACCAAATAGTGGTGAATATGCAAATTATACAACTTATAATCCTTTAGCTCCTATAGCTAGACTTGAAAGCACTTTAACAGGTATGACAGTAGCCAGCTCAACTGTAACACTAGGAGAGGACCAAGTTTCGTGCCTTTCCTGTCATCGTCCACATGGTTCACCTTATCCAAAAATTATGCGTTGGGACTATCAAGGCTGGCCAGGTAGTGGAACAAATGGGTGTAATGTCTGCCATACAACAAAGGACTAATTTATGAAAAAACTTTCAAAAAAAGAAAAAGAAAAAATCAGGCTATATTTTGAAAGACAGCCTGAAGTAATAGTAGTTTATCTATTTGGTTCTCAATGTCAAAAGGAAATAAAAACACCCAATGATGTTGACTTGGCAATTTTATTAAAAGAAGAAATATCCTTACGGAAACTGTTACAATTTAGGGCTGAGCTTAAAAGAATAATAGGAATTAGCAATTTAGATATAGTGGTTTTAAATAATGCTCCTCCACTTCTTAAATATGAAATTATATCTTCTGGTGAGGTAATTTTAGTAAAGGATGATAATATTCAATTTAAATTTGAATCACAATCCTATTTACATTTTTTTGATACTCATTATTTAAGAAAAGTTCAGGACAACTATTTATTGAGTGATGATTCTTAAAGAGAGAATTATTAAGGAAAGAGTTAAAGAGTTGAAGGAAGTCATTGAAAATCTTAAAGAAATTTCTCAATTATCTCAAGATGAGTTTGTTTCAAGTTATAAACATTATTGGTTAGCAGAAAGAGGATTACAATTAGCAGCGGAAATTTTATTTGATATAGGAAACCATATTTTAGCTGGATATTATAAGATAAGTGCCAAAGACTATGAAGACATCCTTGACAAATTAAAGGAGATGAAAGTAATAAGTCCTAATTTGAGAAACAGATTATTAGGTCTAGGTGGATTTAGGAATATCTTGGTGCATGAATATTTGATAATAGACCGAAATAAAATTTATGATGAGTTAAAAACAGGCTTGATTGATTTTGAAGACTTTATCAAAGAAACCATCTCTTGGCTTAAGAAAGTGAAATAAGGGACGATTATCTTGAATGACGCAGGAGAGGTTTATGAAAAGCTGGTCAAATAAAATTTTATTGCCTCTTTTTTTCTTTTTTCTTTTTTACTCCGTGGCCTATGCTGGCTCATACACCTCCTCCGCCCATGGGAACTCTTCTTATGGAGTGAACAGGAGCTCCATATCTGGCTATTCCACGGGCAACTGTGCCCATTGTCATGAGCAGCATGCAATGATTGGAGGGACTGAGCCAAAACCAGCATCTGGAAGTGCCTCACCATTTTGTCTATTTGCAGATAATTTCAGTGGAAAAACGAGCAATCCATACAATCAATCTGATAATTTTTGCTTTTATTGTCATTGTTACACTGATGCAACTAGTTTACAAACACCAAATTTTACCAATTATAATTATAGCCGCACCTTTGGTGGATATACTACTTCTAGCATTTACAGTATCTATAAAGCATTTAATCAGAATTCTTATCATAATCTTTATGATATTTGGGACTTTGCCAAAACAAATTTTTCCTCTTTTTTTAAAGAAGATTCAAACCCCTGCTCTGTCTGTCACAATGTGCATTTAGCTAAAAGAAATAAAGAAAATCCCGATGACCCTACTTATTCAGCTATTTCTAAACCTTCTGACCATTTCAATCTTTGGACTAATACAATGAATGATTATGCTCCTAATAAATATCAGGCACCTTATCGTTATTCTAGTGGTTGTGAGCCTGATGGAGGCAGTTGTAATGATTTAACTATCCAGGCACAGAAAACCCCTGATTATGTCACCTTCTGTCAAGATTGTCATGTTTATAATATGAGCAGTTATGGTCTTTCTCACACTCCTATTAATTGGAATACAGATAAGCATGGAAATGCAATAAGAAGTAGAAACGAACGTATGGGACAACCTATAATAAAGCCTCCTTATGATGTAACTGCGGTATTTAATTATGTCTTATCTTGTCTGGATTGTCATGAGCCTCATGGCTCTTATTCCTATAAGTATTTAATAAGGAAAGAAGTGAATGGCAATATTACTAATGTTACAGCAGATACTCATGATGATTGGAAAACACTTTGTTTGCGTTGCCATTATAGAGAACATACAAATAAGTCTTGCTTAGAATGCCACTATCACGGCAGCGGTAAGTTTTAAAGGGTATGATAATATGGTAAATAAACTTAAAACCCTTTTCTGCACAAGGCATTTTTTATTTCTCATAGGCTTAATTGCAGTTCTCTTGGGCTGTGCCCAGTTCAAAAAACAAGCAGGTTTTGAACAAGGAACGCTGGTAGTTTATTTGAATTCAAAGACCACTCCTACTTCACTTAATTTTACTTTAGAAGAAATATGGATAGAAGATGCGTTAGGCACAAAGACCGTTCTACCTATTCAGCAAAAAGAGATTAATACTTCTCTGCCTAGTCAAATTATCCTGGCCCGAGGCGAACTGAAAACAGGAGTTTACACTAAAATATGTTTTAAAATAACCAGGGCTATTTTACTAAAAAGGGGTGAGATATACCCCTTAAGATTACTTAACCAAGGCGTGGTAAGCATTCCTATTACTTTAAGGATTTTTCCTCATAAGACTAATAACCTGTTTTTAAATTGGGCACCTGAAACTTCTATAAAAGCAGAGACATTCTCACCTGATATAAAAGTCCAGAAAGGAAAAACAGGCTTAAAAAAACTGTTGCTTTATGTGAGTAATTCTGGAGAAGATTATCTCTCAGTAATAGATAGAGGCTCTCATCAAGTAATTGATGCTATTACCGTAGGAAGTGCACCTAAAGGGATGACCCTTTCAAAAGATGGTAATTATCTTTATGTAGCTAATTACTTATCTAATAGTATTTCTATTATAGAAACCATGACTAACCGATTAATGGATACCATTGCCTTAAATATAGGTTTTGGCCCAAATGAGCTTACCATACCCCCATTTAGCCGCATCCTTTATGTCACAGCCACAGACTCTAATGCTGTAATAGCCATTGATACCTTAACTAAAAGCATCCTTAAAAAAATAGAGGTAGGACAAAGGCCTATAGGCATTGCCAGTAGTGCTGATGGTCAATATGTCTATGTAGCCAATACCTTTTCTAATAACATTTCAGTAATTGAAACATACAACAATAAAGTGGTTAATACCATAGGAGTGGGAGGAGAACCTAAATATATTAGTATTTACCAAAGATATATCGTTGTCTCTAATAGTCAATCAAATAATTTAATGTTTATTGATAGTCATTCACTAAAGGTAGTCTCTACTGCCTTTGTCCCCAGCCAACCAGGGAGGATTATTCCTGGATTAAGGGGTTGGGTTTATGTAGCAGGTCAACGTAGTAATGATATTTCCTTTGTTACTCCTATGCTCAATATAGCCCCTAGGAAGCTTTCTGTAGGTAAGCACCCATCTGGGATGACCTTAGATAAAGATAGAAAGCTGCTTTATGTAGCTAACCTTAGAGATAATACAGTAAGTGTCCTAGATTTGATAAAGGAAGAGGAAATAGACAAGATAGAGGTAGGAGATAAACCCTACGACTTAGTCTTAGTGGGCGATTAAATGAAGTATCTGAGTTTAGTAATGATTTTGTGTATTTTGCCTACTTGTGCTTTAGCACAAGATTTAAGCGGCACAGCAGATATCTCTTATAATAAATCATGGGCAGAATCAGATGGAGAGAAAACTCAAACCTGGAGCCTCTTTCAGACCTATTATTTAAATTATAGCTCTTATTTAACGCCTGCTCTTATGCCTAGTGTGGGTATTCGCTATAGTCGCAAGGATAGTGATATGCCTGACCAAGAGATAATCTATCCTTTTGTAAATTTGGGTTTGAACAATAAATATGTTTCTGGCAATCTCAGTTATAATTATATGAATGTGAAAACCGAAGATCAACCTAGTCTTACTAATTCTTTCTGGAGTGTGAATCTAACTAGCCAATTAGAAGAATGGCCCAAAATGAATTTTCAATATACACAATCCAGAGAATATGACGAAAAACATAAGATAAATAGCTCTTTTGAACATGAAATAGATACCAAATCTACTAGCCTTTTAAGTGGTGTCACATACCAATATAGTATTTTTGATATGATGTATAATTATATGAGAAGTACTTCTTTAGATTATTTAACAGAAACAGACACCAAAAGTAATAACCATATTGGACGTCTGGGAATACATAAGACCTTCTGGAAGAATCGGATTTCCTTTTCTGCAGATGGGGGTTATAATTATTATGATTCAACTACTACCATACCAGAAGCAGGAGAAATAGAACAAAAACGCCTAGCAAAAGACGGCTTTTATGGTGTAGATAGCTCTCCCGAACACAGTAGTTTATCCACTGCTACTAGCCTTATTGATGGAAATCAGGATGTTTCTGTGTTAACTGTGCAAGAATATATGAATGTAGGAGTGGATCTCTTTTATCCCCAGACAGTAGATACTATTTATATTTATACTAATAAAGATTATGTTTATGACCCTGCCATTCCTTCAGAAGTGGTAGAATGGGCAGTTTACTATAGCAATGAAGAGGAACAGCCAAGAACATGGACAATTATTACTAACAATGCCTCTTTTTCCTATGATGAAATATATCATCGTTTTGAAATCAGTTTTGCTGCTCAAGAGGCAAGATATTTTAAGGTAGTCCATTATCCAGGCACTACCAGTCCTTCCTTTCAAATAACAGAGATAGAAACATATGGACTTGAGTATGTAGAGCAAAAATCTAAATCTGTCTCTAAGACCTATACAGGAAATTGTAGTTTATCTATACGTCCTTTGGAAAAATGGACTACTGCTTATTATCTATCTTATTATCGAACTGATACCTTCCCTGAAGCTAACCTGAATTATACCTTAAGCCATGGGGTAAGTATCATAGGTGACCTCTCCAAGTATTTTTTACTTACTTTGAGCTATCAAAGAACACGCTCTCGCACTCTAGAAACTATTACTAAAGTAGAGGCTTATACATTCAATTGGCGTTCTAATCCTTTAGAAACCTTAGACACCACCCTCACCTTAAGTCATACAGAAACAGAAGAAAATGAAGAATTGATTTCTAAAGTTAATACTCTGGTTTTTAACTCTATTTTTATGTTGTGGAAAGATATAGATGTAAATTGGAACTTTAATATATCACATGCTAAAAACGAGCGTATTCCTAAAACCAAGTCTTTATCTATTTATTCTGACCTTTATCTCAGGGCTTTATTGACTAAAACCCTTTCTTGGGATATAGGTTATGACCAAAGCTGGCAGCGGACTACTAATGAAGAAACTATTAAGACTACTTATACTAACATTTATAGTACCTTGGTCTATACTCCTTCTTCTCGACTTTATGGAAGGATTTTTTTACAATACTCCGCTGCAGAAGAAGAAAATAGATTATTACATGAATATAGTGTAGGATGTTTTATCACTCCTAAGGTGCAGATAAATGCTACCAGCAGTTTTATAGAGGCAGACACAGACCAGATGACCCATAGTATTGATATTAACTGGGATATAGCCAGGTGGGCCAGTTTTAGAATGGGATATAGTTATTCACATAGTAATAATGATACTACGGAAAAAAGTCATAATTTTTATTCCCGTTTTTCAGCAAGTTTTTAAGGAGTGAGTTATGAGAAAAATAGCAATTTTATTTATGTGGTTGTTTATTTTGGCCTGTGGTGGTTTGCGTTATTATGTAAATCCTGCAGCCGACCTTTCCTATATAAAAAGGGTAGCTATCTTACCTTTACACAATTTCAGTAGAGATAATCTGGCCCATGAAAAGATAAGAGATATTCTAGAAACAGAACTTTTAAAACTTGGTGAGTTTGAGGTAGTGGATAGAGGAGAGGTAGATGCAGTTCTCAGAGAATTAAGAATCAGAGAACCTTCGGATATATCCCCTGCAATGCTTAAAAAGCTTTCTCAGAGACTACATGCTCAAGCCTTTTTGACTGGCTCAGTGGATGAATATAGAACAGAACAATCAGGAGGAATTTCCTTACCCTTTGTGGCTGTTTCATTAAAATTAATAGATGGCAAATCAGCAAAAGTCCTCTGGCAGATAACCGCCAGCGAGAAAGGAGGTGGTGCTTTAACTAGGCTATTTGGAGTAGGAGAAAAAAGCCTTATTGAAGTAAGTCATATTTTGATAAGAAAATGTTTAAAAAAATTATAATATTTATCATGATATTGAATTTGAGCAAATTATGTCTTTCTGCAGAATTTAGAAGAATTGCTTTCTTTCCTTTAGAAAATATAAGTGGAATAACTGAAATTCCAGAAGATATCCCCGATCGCATTGCAGAAGGTCTTAATAAGAAGTATGGTTTTGAAGTAATTTTACCTGCCGACTTAAGGAATTTCCTCTTAAAAAATCGGATTAGAAGAGTGGGCTCAGTTACTGAAGCCCAGGTTAAGGGATTAAAAAGGGAATTTAAAGCAGATGTTGTGGTTATCACCTGGCTTGACCTCTATGAAAGGAGTGATAACCCTAAAATAGGGATGGGTATAAGATTAGTAGAAACAGAAACAGCTATGGTTGTTTGGAGTGATTACGTTTCACTTACTGGTGATGATTTTACTACCTGGCTGGGATTAGGTAAGATTACCTCTATTGACCGCCTGATATCTAAAGCCTTAAAAAGATTAATTGATAATTTTCCTCCTTCTTTAAAAAAGGTTTCAACAGAAAAGGCATTATTTGCCCTAGAAAGATTTTCTTTATTTCCTTTAGCTGTTCAGGGTGGGGCTACTGTAAATACTTCTCTGCATATTGTCTCTCTTGTAGAATCTCCTGAAAAAGTCTTTCTTTTATTGGGAGGCAGAGAATGGCCACTTAAAAAAAGGCAAAATGGATGGTGGGAAGGAGAGATAGAATCACCACAAGAAGAAGGCCATTACTTTGCCAGGATAAAAATCCTCACTAAAGCAGGAATCTTACATTTTTTGGACACAGCAAGTTATTTAACCGTAGATAATACACCACCTAAGTTACGTTTATCATACGAAAATCTTACTTTTTCTCCTAACAGAGATGGTAGAAAAGACGCTTTAATAGTGTTTCCGAAGCTTTTGAGTCCAGAAGATATAAAACTATGGTATTTTTATATTTACAATGAAAAGGGAGAAATAGTAAGGAGATTTGAGGGAAGTGGTGATCTACCACTTGGTCTGGCCTGGCATGGAGAAACGGATGAGTTTAGCCAAGTAGAAGAGGGCATTTATTATATTGAAGGCAAATGCCAGGATAAAGCAGGAAATATTGGGATTACCTCAAGAAAAAAGTGCACCGTGGATAACACTCCTCCAAAATTACATGTATTGATGGATGTAAAGGAAAGCAAAGCAAAATTTGATATAAAGTATGAAGATGTCTTACCCATAAGTCAATGGGAGCTGAGTATTATAGATAAAGATGAAAACATTTATTATAATTTGAGAAAAGAAAATGAAGAAATTCCTTCTAAAATAGAAGTATCTTTACCTAAAAAGAAAGAACTTTTTTTCTTTATAGAGGCATTTGATATGGCTGGGAATAAAACAGAATACAAAACTCCATTAATTTCTAAAAAGGTGGTTGCGGGTGAGAAACCTAAAAAAAAGAAAAAGGCACCTACTGTATGGGATTATAATTTTTAATTTATTAATTTTTGGCTGTGCCTATCTGCCTTGCTACTTAGATAAAAAGGAGATGGCTAGAGTCAAAAAGGTGGCTATTTTCCCCTTTAGAAATCTTACCCAAAATCCCCATGCCCGAGAAATAGTAACCCAAATATTCTTGGCAGAATTAGGAAAAAGTGAGCGTTTTAAAGTAGAAGAGTTGGGTAATATTATTGATTTTATGGTAGAACAGAGGCTTAGAATAGGCACCAGTCTTGATAGACCCAGGTTGCGAGTTTTGAGGAAAAGATATAAGATTGATGCTGTGATTTTAGGAAGTATCTTAGATTTTGGTGAAAGAGGCGGTGTGCCTTATGTAAATCTGACAGCACGGATGGTGACCACTGATACAGGTAAGATTATATGGAAGGCCTGTATTGAAAGAAATGGAGATGATTATATTAAGATTTTAGATATAGGAAAGATAAGGTCGTTAAATCAACTCGCGAGTATAGTAGTGGAAGAATTAATAAATAGTATGGGATAATAAGGAGTGTGAATTGAATTCAAAATTTTACAGTTTGCAATTTTCATTTTTTATCTTTACTATACTGTTCTCTTTAGTCTTCTCATCTATGAGTTTGGCCTATTTAGCCAAAGTAAATGATGAAGTAATCACAGTTGAAGACTTTAAAAAAGCCCTTTCTAGCGCTCATAGATATGCTCCTTTAAGGAAAGATAAGGCCGGGAAACTGAGCAAAAAGATAATAAAAGAAACTCTGGATAATATGATTGAACATTATCTGCTGGCCCAAGAGGCTCAAAGACTTAATCTAGATAAAGAACCTGATTATCTTAAAAATTTAGAAGATTATAAAAAAGACTTAGCTACCAGAGCCTTTTGGCAAGAGGAATTTAAAAAAATTAAGATAAGCGATGAAGAAATTAAATCTTATTATCAAGAAAAAAATACAAAATGGCACTTTTCTCAAATCTTTACCAAGAGTGAAAAAAAGGCCCAAGAGGCCTTAAAACGACTTCGGGCAGGAGAACCATTTCCCAAGGTAGCCAGAGAACTTTCAGAAAGTCCCTATGCCTCAAGGGGAGGAGATTTAGGGTTTATACGTAAAGGACAAATGGTCAAAGAGTGGGAAAGGGTGGCCTTTTCGCTAAAACCAGGAGAATTTAGTGACATTATAAAGACTTCTCAAGGTTTTCATATTGTTAAGTTGGAAGAGATAAAATTGCCTGATATGAAAAATTTTGAACAGAGAAAAAAAAGTATTAGAAAGGAACTAACAAAGAAAAGAAGGAAAATTGTTGAAAAACAATGGGAAGATTCATTAAGGACAAAGGCAAACATAAAAATAAATCAAAAATTGCTCAAAGAAATAAAAGAAGACTTTAAAGGCAAAGATGAGGAAGTCATTGCCTGGGTAAATGGAGCACCTATTTATTTAAAGGAATTTCTCCCTACCTTTAAAAGAAAGCTGTGGGGATATAATGCTATGAAAAAGAGGTGGAATATAAAAATAGATTTAAATGAGGTAAAAAATGAAATACTAGATGGATTGATTAATCAAAAAGTTATTGAGCAAGAGGCAATAAAAAGGGATTATTTCAGCAAAAATCAAGAAATTAAAAAACAATTAGATAATTACAAAAGGATGCTTCTAATAGAAGAATTCAAACGTAAAATTATCGCTCCTCAAATTATATTGAGTGAAAAGGAACTAAAAGATTATTATGAAGAGCATAAACAGGCGTATCTCAGCCCAAACCAATACAATTTAAGATTAATCAGGGTGAATTCTAAAAAAGAGGCTCAGGAAATCCTGGAAGAATTAAAGGCAGGAGGGGATTTTGCCTTTCTGGCTAAAAAGAAATCAATTGCAGACTCAGCTAAAAAAGGAGGAGCCATCGGCTGGCATTCAGAAAATCGTTTACCATCAAAAATCAGAGAGGTAGTTAAGGAATTAAAACCCGGAGAATTTAGCCCTATTATAGAAGATGGAAGACATTATTCTATTGTGTTTCTTGAAGAAAAAAAAGAAGGAAAACCCATTCCCTTTGAAGAAGTAAAAGAAAAGGTAAAAAAACAATTGTGGCAACAAAAATTTAACACTCTGTTAAATAAATATCTGAAACAATTGAGAAAAGTTTCTGATATAAAACTTGACAAAAATACTTTAAACAGGTTAGAAGAAGAATTTGGGATAAAGTGAAAAAGCTATTTTTTATCATTTCATTTTTGGTAAGTTTGGGTATTTTATTTACCTGTGCTGGGCCTGAAAGGAGGCCTTTGGCCAGAAAGTCCTGTGTGGAATGTCACCAGAAAGAGCTCCAGAAATTTCTGGCTCTAAAGAAGGTCCACTCTCCTATCAAAGAGAAAAATTGTGAAGCCTGTCACCGTCCGCACGGACTTATTGGTGGTGTGTGTTTGAAACAAGGACTCCCTCAACTCTGTTTTTCTTGCCATCAGGAATTAAAGAAACTTAAAGCGGAAAATAAACATCCACCATTTGAAAAAGGTAATTGCATCAAATGCCATAATCCCCATAGTGCAGATTATGATTTCTTTTTAAACAAAGGTCCTAAACTCACTTGTCTGGTCTGCCACAAGTCAGAAAAGTTTAACCAAAAATTTCTCCATTCACCAGCCGAAAATTGTCAGACTTGTCATGTTTCTCATGCGGGAAACTTAGCTTCCTTATTAAAAAAATCACCAGATAAAATTTGTCTTGACTGCCATAAAATAAAAGAAAGTGCCTTTGTTAGTGTTCATAATAACTATCCTGTAACAGGCAATCATTGTCTTTCTTGCCATAGCCCTCATAGTGGTAAACAAAAGCACCTTTTTAGACTCTATGCCCACTCTTCTTTAAAGGATTGTGATAATTGCCATCCTGGCGCAAAGGCAGACCGTCCCTTTTCTTCAAAAAAGAAAGGCAATGATTTATGTTATAGTTGTCATGATAAAAACAAACCACCATTCAATGCTGCTCATGTCCATTCTCCTTTAAAGGATAAAACTTGTACTACTTGTCATGCACCCCATGCTAGTGATTTTAAAAGAATCACTGTAAGTGCAGAAAAAGACCTATGTCTTAGCTGTCATCAGAAAATGCAGGAAAAATTTACTGCCCCATATATCCATAAGCCTGTTGCTCAAGGAGAATGCAGTGTGTGCCACAATCCTCACTCTGCTCCAGAAAAAAAGCTCCTTCTTACGCCCATTGCCGGACTTTGTTACCAATGTCATAAAAAGGAAGGGTTTACCAAACTTTATAGACATTCTCCTGCTGAAAAGGAAAATTGCCTTATTTGTCATAAGCCCCATGCTTCTTCACAAAAATGGAATTTAACCCAAGCTTTGCCTAAACTCTGTTATGAATGTCACAAAAAGACTGAAAAAGAATTTCAAAGGGTAAATGTCCATACCCCTGCCCAAAGGGGAGAATGTTATAATTGCCATAATTCCCATTCTAGCTCTTATAAGTTTTTCTTTCCTGTTAGCCGAAAAAAACTTTGTTTTCATTGCCATAAAAAAATGAAAAAGGGGTTAACTATTCTTCATCCACCTTTTGAAAAAGGCGATTGTGAAAAATGCCATGACCATCATGCCTCTGATAATTCCTATCAAATAATTCATCCAGGAGCTGAGGGATGTTATTCCTGTCATCCTTCTATAGAAAAAAGGGTAAAAGCTGAGAAATATATTCATAAGCCTTTAGTAAAGGGAAACTGCACAGCCTGTCACAACCCTCATGGAAGTAAGATTAAAGGGCAACTTTATAGACCTCTAAAAGGCCTTTGTCTCTCCTGTCATTCAGATATAATCAAGACTGCTAAAACGCAAGTATTTGTCCATAAGCCTATAGAAGAAGGAAATTGTGATAAATGTCATACTCCTCATTATGGTAAGCTTAATAACCTGCTTTTGACTTCAGGTGCTGGTATTTGTAAAGACTGCCACTCACTTAGCAATAAGGCTCTTAAAGAAAAACACTTAAATCGTTCATTAACCAATATGGATTGCACAAACTGTCATACTCCTCATAGTGCTACCTCAAAACCATTATTTCGGCGGGTTATGCATAAACCATTTAAAGAAGGCCGATGTAGGGATTGCCATGAAAGTTAAAACAGGCAAAAGTTAGATGTTGAGAGGTAAAATGAAAATTTTGGGGGTTCGTATTATAGACCATAGATTATGGGCAATGGGTAGGCATCTTTTATCCTCTATCTTCTATTGTCTATTATCTATTTGTATATTTTGCTTCATTTCTAGCTCTGCACAAGCAAAGGTAAATTGCCTTAAGTGCCATCCTCAAGTTAGAAATCAATTAAGTCGGGGTAATGTCCATAAGCCGTTAAGGAAAAGAAATTGTACCATCTGTCACAGTACACATGCTTCAGATCAGCCCCATCTCCTGGTTAAACCTACAAAAGAATTATGCCTTTCTTGTCATAAAAAGGCGTTTAAGGTTAAATATCCCCATATGCCAGTGATGGAAGGAGATTGTGATAAGTGTCATGCTCCCCATGCATCTCCTTACACTGCCCTGCTAAAAAAACAAGAAAGGGAAATTTGTTTTGATTGCCATCAAAAAGAAAAAATCTTCTTAGGTAAGAAGCTTCATAATCCTGTTAAAAAGTGTTTGTCCTGCCATAAGGCTCATGGCAGTAATTATCCGGGTCTGTTGAATAAACCCCTTAAAGGACTTTGTTTCACTTGTCATCAAAAGACAAAGATAATAGTTCAACATAAGGGCTCTGCCTTGAAAGGAAACTTCTGCTTATCTTGCCACAATGCCCATTCCTCAAAAAAATCTCATTTATTAAGAACTTATGCTCATTCTCCTTATGCTAAAGGACAGTGTCAAAGTTGCCATCTCATGCAAGGTAAAAAGGTGGGTAAGGTAAAATCAGATAATCGTTTACTCTGTCTTACCTGTCATCCCCAGGTAGAAAATGCAGACCATTTTATTTATTCACATATCCAACTTACCCCTGGCTCAAATGTATGCCTTGATTGTCATACTCCCCATCTCTCTGATATAAAGCCTTCTTTAAAAGGAAGTCCCAAACAGATTTGTTTTTCCTGCCACAGAGATACAAAAAACAGGCTTCTTAGCAACTCACCAGGATTTAAATATAAACATCCAGAGGCAAAAAAGGGTAATTGCTTAGTCTGCCATCAGGGTCATGGGAGTAATAAGTTATTTTTATTGAAAGAAGGTGGTATAAACACTTGCACATCTTGTCACAAAAGACATGCTAGATTCACACATCCCATTGGAGAAAAGGCTATTGACCCAAGGTGTAAGACCAAAATGGATTGTGTCACCTGCCACCATCCCATGGGGGCAAAGGATATTTATAACATTATCTTTGACCACCGAGAGGAGCTTTGTATCCAATGTCACAAGATAAGCACATAAGGATTTATGGGTTATTATTTCTGTTTGTATTTTGGAGTCTTTGTCCTCGACTATCTTGGGCCGGTCTTAAGGGAAAGATAATAGCAGTAATTTACGGTGGAGAAAAAATAGGAGCCTTTAATCAACCCCAAGCAATGTATTTTGACCCTCAACGTAAAAGGCTCTATCTGGTGGATACCTTAAATGACCGCCTTCTTTCCTTTGATAATCAATATAAGTTTTTATCTGCTTTTAATGCTGGAGGGAAACTCAAAACCCCTTTAGCTATGGTAAGAGACAGAAAAGGACACATTATTGTTACCAATAAAGGTGACAAATCAGTCCTTATTATAAACGTGAAGGAGAAGAAGATAAAATCGCTTGACCTAAGTCATATTTATCCGCCTGTGGTCCCTCACTCTCTAGCCATAGCTTCCAATGGTTGCCTTTGTTTATTAGATAAAGCATACAAGCGTATCCTTATTTTTTCTCCTGAGACATACCAAGTTCAAAAAATAATTGAGGAAGAAGGATCCAGTGGATTCAGTGATATAAAGGTAAATAATAATTTAGTCTATGCCTTAGACCCCATTTTTAAAAAAGTCTTCATCTATAGCCAAAAAGGTAATGTTGTTGGTTCTATTCTCCTTAAAGGTGTAGCTTTCCCCATAAGTTTAGCTGTAGATAGAAGAGAACACTTATATATTTTAGATAGACATAAAGGAAAAGTTTTTATTTTTGATAAACAAGGAAAACCTATGGGAGAAATAGGGAAAAGAGGTTGGAAAGAGGGGAAACTTTATTGCCCTGGTTATATTTTTATAGACAATAAAAACATCCTCTATGTAGTAGACACAGGAAATAACAGAGTAGAAGTATTTAAGATAAAATGAAGAATTTGGACACAGATGAATGCAGATTATCAAGATTTTAAAAATAAAAAGAATTTTCTGCGGTTATCGGCGAAACACTATGTCCTATGTTTTTTTATATTTTGCATTTTTTTTAATATTTCTTATGCTCAGGAATCTCCTCCAAAAGCAAAAGTCAAGTTAGTTCCATATGTTTTGCATCTATTTGATTTGCGAGAAGGCATGGAAAGGACTGACCGTATTTCTTTCCCATCTTATGTAAGCGTAGATGAAATCAACAGAGAGATATATGTAGTAGACTCAGGACATGGCCGTATCATTATCTATACCCAAGACGGTTATCCTTTATATATTTTGGATAAAGATAATAATGTAGAAGCCCCTACTGGTCTGTGGATAGATGAAGATGGGTATATCTATCTGTGCCAAGTAAGGACAAAAGGTGAAGATAGAAGTAGAATTTCTATTTTTGACCCATGCTTAAAATGGGTAAGGGATATATTTTTTAAAGGTTTTGAGGAGGCAGATAAATTCAGACCAAGGACAGTAGCTGTGAGTAAAGATAAAAAAATTTATGTAAGTGGAGATGGTTTTAAAGGAGTAGTGGTTTTAGATAAAAACGGAGCTTTTTCTCATATCATTTCCCCTGAAGATGAACTATTAGGAATAAAAGACAAGGCAGATATTTGTGTGGTGTATATAGATAAAAATAACAGGATTTATCTTTTAAGTGAAGGATATGGACGTTGCTTTGTCTATGACAAAAGGGAAAACTTTCTTTTCAAATTCGGGCAAAAAGGTGGAAGCACAGGCAAGCTAAGCCGTCCTCGTGGTTTAGGAGTAGATGAAGCAAAACACTGGATTTATATAGTAGATTATATGCGCCATACTATCAGTGTTTACAAATATGAAAATGGTCAATATCTGTTTGAAATCGGAGGAAAAGGATGGGGACCTGGTTGGTTTCAATATCCTCAATACGTCTATGTTGACCAGCAACAAAGGCTTTTGGTCGCAGATACATTTAACCAGAGGATTCAAATCTTAAAGGTCAACGCTCGAGAAACGGGTGAAATAACTAAACCGAAGGCCCTTACCCCAGGGTTTCAGATCAAGTTAACCCCTGAAAAGAGTATAAAATGAGAGTATGCTTAATGTCCTATCAGGTGTAAATGGTTTTTTAGTTAGGTTTAAAGATATAGAAGAACTAAAAAAATTCAGTTACTTTTATCTCATCCTAGCTTAGTCCAAACTATTGGTGAAAAAGGAAGAGAAATGGTGGTTAAAAAATACAATTGGGAAGTTATTGGAAAAAGATTGAACCATTTATTTCTTTATGAAATCTAACAAACAAGCACTAAGAATTTTCAAAAATTTTGTTTCTCTTTTATTTCATTAAATTATAGGTTAAAAACAGCATTATGTCAAAAGCAAAGCAGTTTTGGGAATTTGCTATTCGCTCTATGAGACGTCGATTGGGAATAGAAATTACAGGAAGATTATTTTTGGCTAATCCCGTGAAATCAATACAAGGGTCCTTAAAATATAGGCACTATTTATCTAAAAAGGCACTACCCAAAGTTTCTTTAGAAAAAATCTTTCTTTCTCGTCCACTTTTTATAGGTGCATATTGCCAAAAACCCCCTGATTGCCCAACTAGACGGTTTAGTCATCAGTGTTTATTTGCAGAATCCCTAACTACACATTGCTCTTGCAAAGATTGTGAGCTTAAACAAATGGCAGAACTGGCTATGAGTCTTAAATGTCCTTTTTACATTATGACTACCGCTTTAGATGTGCTTTTAGATGTTTTTTTAAGGGAAAAATTTCCTTTTTTCTTGGTAATGATATGCAATTATGCCAAAGAGTTTTTTATACTTCCAGCCCTTGTTTTCGATATGAAAGGTTATTTTCTTAGTCTGGGGAAAGGAGGTTGCCGAAATTACCAAGAATTTTTATCTGCTGATAAAGGGCATAAACCAAATCAGACTTTTCTCTCCCCCATTGCTCACAGGACATTTATGAAATTGCGTAACCAAATTATGATTAACCCAAGCCATTATCAAAAATTCATTCTTAAAGAAAATTTTTATATACCTCCTGACTCATAGCTCATCCGTTTTCTGAGCAGCACCACTGCATAAGCAGCTATACCTTGGCCTTGACCTAAATAGCCAAGCCCTTCGGCAGTTTTTGCCTTTAAATTGATACACTCTAAAGGAATACCGAGTACAGCGGCAATCTCTTTTCTCATCTTCGGGAAATAGGGATTGAGTTTAGGGGCCTCTGCAACTATAGTGGCGTCAAGATTTATTATTATAAATTTTTGGGCCTGTAACATCTCTTGCACTTTGGCTAGCATTTTTAAACTAGAAATGCCTTTTAAACTAAGGTCAGTGTCTGGAAAGTGTTGACCAATATCCCCTTTCCCCATGGCTCCAAAGACGGCATCAATAACTGCATGAACCAATGCATCTCCATCTGAATGTCCCAATAATCCTTTGGGAAAAGGAATTTTTACTCCTCCTAAAATTAAAGGTCTTCCTTCTACTAAACGATGCACATCGAAACCAAATCCTATCCGCATGTAATTATTGCTTCTGCCCATTTTAAGTCTTCTATAGTAGTAATCTTGATATTATATGGCTCACCTAAAACAACATGCACTCTCACTCCTATTTTTTCCAACAGAGAAGCATCATCGGTAAATAGCCATTTTCTTGTCTGAGCCTGGACATAAGCCTCTTTTAAAAGGAGATATTTAAACCCTTGAGGAGTCTGAGCAGAATATAAGTAATCACGGGGTATGGTCTTTTTTATTACACTTCCTTCTACCCATTTAATGGTTTCCTTAACAGGCAAAGCAGGCACTACCGCTTCCCATTTATAAACCCCTTCTATCACCCTTTTTATCAAATTTTTTGAAACAAAAGGACGCACACCATCGTGGACAAGAACAATGTCTGTTTGCTTTATGGTCTTCAATCCTGCCCATACAGATGCCTGACGCGTTTTGCCGCCAAATATAACACATTTCACCTTTGAAAATTCTTTAGCAATATTATTGCTCTCTTGTTCCCATTTAGGATTTATCACTAATAGAATTTCATCAATAGCCGCGCTATATTGAAAGGCATAAAGTGTATGCCACAAAATAGGTTTTTCTTTCAATAAAAGAAATTGCTTGGGAATATCTTCTCCCATGCGCTTTCCTTCACCGGCAGCGACAATAATGGCAGTAACCAAGATTTCATATCCTCCTATGGTATCCCCAATTTTTCTTTTAAATCATCCAGCTTCATATTTTGGATAAAAAACATTTTTTCTCTTGCCTTTGCTCCAGAAATCAACTTTATTTCTTTTTTAGTTATACCCATGATTTTAGCCAACAAACTTATACAGGCCTGGTTGGCCTTGCCATTTTGCGGTGGCGCCTTCACTCTTAATCTTAACCTACCACCCTTTATACCTAAAATTTCATCCTGTTGTGCCTTGGGCTGGACCTTCACCTTAATGACCACTCCCTTCTTTGCCTCTTGTAAGGGCATCAGGATAACCTATAGGCTAGTTGATATAAAGTGCTTACTAAGAACTTTTGGAGAAAAATAATACCTAATATTACCACAATGGGAGAAAGGTCAAAACCACCAAACACCACTGGTAAATAACGACGAATACGGTAAAGAACAGGCTCAGTAATGGCATAAAGAAAACGAACAATGGGATTATAGGGGTCAGGATTGACCCATGAAATAAGAGCCCTAATGACAATTACCCACATATAAATTGTTAACGCTACATCCAAAACTGCCGCTATAGCCTTTAAAAAATTAGCCAGGATAAACATAGAAGCCTCCCTTTAGCAAAGGTTATATCATAGACTCAATTTAACCTCAATAATAATTGAATTTTCCAGAGTCAAAAATTGTTACCAAAATGCACATTTTTTTCAATAGACCTCCACCCAAAATCCGCGATCGATTTTGGATAAAATTCCAACCTGCCTGACGGCAGGCGAGCGAGCACTCCTTGACGGGGAGGTTTGTGGGTTTTCTTTTAAGTTATTACGGATTGAAACCATAATTTTTTTGTGATAGCTTACATTGGTTTAAAAAGGAAAGAAAAATGGATAAAGTAAGATATGATGTAAGTTTATTTACAGATTATGACATTTACCTTTTCAAACAGGGTAATCACTTCCGTTTATACGAAAAATTGGGAGCTCATTTAATGACGGTAAATAACATCCAAGGTGCTTTTTTTGGAGTATGGGCTCCTAATGCAGCTAATGTGTCTGTTATAGGTGATTTCAATGGGTGGAATACAGAGACACATCCTTTGAGGATGAGAGAGGATGGTTCAGGCATCTGGGAAGGATTTATACCACATATTAAACAAGGTACCCTTTATAAGTATCATATTGTTTCCAAGTATAACCACTATGAAGTGGATAAAGGAGACCCTTATGCCTTTTACTGGGAAGTCTCACCCAAAACAGCCTCTATTGTCTGGGATTTGAGTTATGAGTGGAAAGATAGCGCATGGATGACAAATCGCTATAAATCAAATAACCTTCAATCACCTTTTTCTATTTACGAAGTCCACCTGGGGTCTTGGCGAAGAGTCCCAGAAGAAAACAATCGATTTCTTACCTACCGGGAAATGGCTGATTATTTAGTGAAATATGTAAAAGATATGGGATTTACTCATGTAGAGTTTATGCCTTTAATGGAACACCCCTTTTATGGTTCTTGGGGATATCAAACACTGGGATACTTTGCTCCTAGCAGTCGCTATGGAACACCTCAGGATTTTATGTATCTAATAGACTGCCTTCATCAACATGGCATTGGGGTAATCCTAGACTGGGTTCCATCCCATTTCCCAAACGATGAATATGGATTGGCCTATTTTGACGGCACATATCTTTATGAACATGCTGAGCCTAAAAAAAGATTTCATCCTGAATGGAATAGCTATATCTTCAATCACGGGCGATATGAAGTGCGCGCCTTTTTAATTAGTAGTGCCCTGTTTTGGTTAGAAAAATACCATATTGATGGCCTCAGAGTAGATGCGGTGGCCTCCATGCTCTATCTTGATTACGGCAGAAAGGAAGGAGAATGGGTGCCCAACGAATATGGGGGGAGAGAAAACTTAGATGCTATTTGTTTCCTACAGAAATTCAATGAAATAGTTTATAAAAATCATCCTGATATCCAAACCATAGCCGAGGAATCAACTGCCTGGCCCATGGTCACTAGACCTACCTATGTGGGTGGTCTGGGCTTTGGCATGAAGTGGAACATGGGTTGGATGCATGATACTTTGGAATATTTCTCTAAAGAACCAATTTACCGTAAATATCATCATAACCAGTTAACCTTTAGTATATGGTATGCATTCTCAGAAAATTTTTTACTCCCTCTTTCCCATGACGAGGTAGTCCATGGAAAAGGCTCGCTTTTGAGTAAAATGGCTGGTGATGATTGGCAGAAATTTGCCAATCTTCGTCTTTTATTTGGTTATATGTACACCCATCCTGGTAAGAAACTTCTTTTTATGGGAGGAGAGTTTGGACAATGGCAGGAATGGTATCACGAAGAAAGCCTCCATTGGCATCTGCTTGAATACCCTCACCATCAGGGCATTCAGAAATGGATAAGGGATTTAAATCACTTTTATAGAAATGAGCCTGCTCTTTATGAATTAGATTTTCAGCCTGAAGGATTTGAGTGGATTGATTTTAGCAATTGGGAAGAAAGCATTATCATCTTCGTTAGAAGGGACAAATCCACTAAAGACATAATACTTGTGGTTTGTAATTTTACACCTGTACCAAGATATAATTATAGAGTGGGTGTTCCTGAGGGTGGTTTTTGGAAAGAGGCATTAAATAGCGATGCCCAAGTATATGGAGGAAGCGGTCACGGCAATCTTGGAGGTGCTGAGGCTGCTCCTATTCCTTGGCACGGAAAAAATTATTCCCTTTCCTTAACCTTACCTCCATTGGGAGTTTTAATATTTAAAAAGGAAATAAAATGAAAATAAGAAGGAGTGGCATACTACTTCACATAACCTCCCTCCCCTCTCCTTATGGTATTGGAGATTTAGGTCCCTGGGCTTACAAATTTGTGGATTTTCTTTTTGAGACCAAACAGGGATTTTGGCAAGTTCTTCCTTTAAATCCTACCGATCCTGCTTATGACAATTCTCCCTATCACAGTATCTCCGCTTTGGCCAGCAATTCACTGTTAATTAGTCCTGAATTAATGGTTCAAGAGGGTCTGTTAAACAAAACCGACATAGAGCCTTTACCTCCTTTCCCCAAGGGGAAGGTGGATTATGATACAGTAATTGCATATAAAAAAAGGCTTTTTCATCTAGCTTATGAGCGCTTTAAAAAAAAGAAAAATTATGATTATCAAAGGTTTTGTTCAGAAAATGGTTATTGGCTAGAAGATTTTTCCCTTTTTGTCTCGCTTAAAACCCATTTTCAAGGGAAGGTATGGAGTAAATGGCCTCCTGAAATACGAGACAGGCAGCCAGAAGTTTTGTTATCCCTGAAAAGGGAGCTTCAAGACAGAATTGAACAGGAAAAATTCCTTCAATACATCTTTTATAAACAGTGGCTTTCACTCAAAGATTATTGCCACCAGAAAAACATTCATATCATTGGAGATATGCCTATTTATGTGGATTATGACAGTGTAGATGTTTGGGCAAATCCAGAAATATTTAAACTAGATAGTGAAAAGAAACCTTATGTGGTGGCTGGTGTCCCCCCTGATTATTTTAGTGAAACTGGACAACGCTGGGGAAATCCTGTGTATAAATGGGAAGTATTAAAAGAAACAGGATATGCCTGGTGGATTCAAAGGATGGGGCGTGCTTTGAAGCTTTATGATGTAGTCCGCATTGACCACTTTCGGGGATTTGTTGGTTACTGGGAAATCCCAGCAAGTGAAAAAACAGCTATTAAAGGACGTTGGTTGGATGGGCCTGGAGAGGATTTCTTTAAGGTCATGCTTAAGCGATTTCCTTGCCTCCCTATTATTGCTGAAGATTTAGGAGTGATTACCCCTGATGTCCGAGAGCTAGTCTCTCGCTTTCAATTCCCAGGTATGAAGTTATTAATCTTTGCCTTTGGCCCTGACTTACCCACCAATCCCTATATACCCCACAATTATACGCAAAATTGTGTAGTATATACAGGCACTCATGACAATAACACTATAAAGGGGTGGTTTGAAAAGGAGATAACACCAGAAGATAAAAAAAGGCTGCTTCAGTATCTAGGCCACCAAGTATCAGGTGAGGAAATCCATTGGGAACTGATTAGATTAGCCATGATGTCTGTGGCCAATACGGTAATCTTGCCTATGCAAGATGTGTTGGGACTAGGTAAAGAAGCCCGGATGAACCGTCCTGCCACTACCAGCGGTAATTGGCGATGGCGATTTCTACCTGAACAATTAACACCTGAAGTAACCAGAAGACTTTTAGAAATGACCAAAACTTATGGGAGGGCCTCTTGAGACAAATTTTTTGAATTATTTTAATTATTTTGTATTTTGTATTATGCGATATTTATGGCTATAGAAAGAGAAGCCAGGAAATGGAGAAATTCACAATTCAAGTAACTTGTCTCACTTCATAAGTGGATTAAGAAAACTGTATTTTGTAGGTTTGACATCAACTCGTGCAAATTATAAAAGTCCATCCAGAGGGCTTTGGACTCCTTGCTAGCCAGGTGAGAAATTGACTAACCTCCTCTTCTCCCATTTCCTCGGGATGGCGTTTACCGTTAAAAACAATAAACCTTTTAATCCACTGCACATAAGCCTCTTCTGTGCGGTAGCTGTAATGCTTTAGCCTCAGGACATTACGGACTTGATCTAGAAGTCTGAGTTTGGTTTGCTGATGTGAATGATGTTTTGCCATGGCAAATACATAGTAGTCTAATCTGATTAATTTGGCAAGAGATTTTGCATTTTAGGATACCTAAACTTTTTATTTTTAGGCTTTCTAAAAATCACCAAATTCTTTCTAACGCATATTTATTTTAAATATATAAAATATTATACTGCCTAAGAGAGAAAAAGATAGATTGATTAAGAGTTTTTGTTGACAGAAATTATGAGGGATAGTAATATGGCTTTTAGGGAGTAGAATATATAGTTAAACCGCCAATAGATTGATAAGATATGAGAGGTAATTCTATGACAGCGAAAGAAATTAAGACAAAAGAAAACGTTTTGGAGTTAATCCGTTCAAACCAAGACAAAATAAGGTCTTACGGAGTAAGGAAATTAGGTCTCTTTGGCTCCTTTGTCCGTGGTGAACAGAAACCGGAAAGCGATATAGATTTACTAGTGGAGTTTCAGCAAGATAAGAAGAGCTTCGATAATTTCATACAACTCGCCTTTTTTTTAGAGGAAATCCTTGAACGTCGAGTAGAGCTAATCACAATTGATGCTCTCAGTCCGTACATCGGCCCACATATTATTAAAGAGGTGGAATATGTCAATTTTTCCTCTTGAGTACCTACGCCATATTATGGATGAAATTGAATATCTCATAGATCGATCAGCAAATTTAAGTAAAGAAGATTTTCTCGGTGATGAAACCCTGAAAAGGGCCTTTGTACGAAGCATTGAGATTATTGGTGAAGCAGTTAAGAAGATTCCTTCTGATTTCAAGCAAAAATATTCTCATATTGAGTGGAGAGCTATGGCAGGAATGAGAGATAAATTAATACACGATTATTTTGGAATAGACTATGAGATCGTGTGGGATGTTGTAACCAACAAGATCCCAACTCTTCGGCTGAAAATTAAGGAAATTCTGGATAAGGAGCGTCCCATCTGAATAGGGCAATGGACACCTCGGTAAAAAGGCGGTTTAACAAGGCGCTGCACCGGTACCCTGCACCTGACCGCTATTCCGCTGGCCTGCCTGTCCCCGCCTGCCTGCGGGCAGGCCTGCCTGCCGTCGGGCAGGGGCAGACAGGCGCTCCATGGCGGCAGGTGAGCTTTGGCGTTATGTTTCTTAATTAATTAATCGGAGCAATTATGCCGGATAAAACAACAATTCAAGAATATATTAATAATTTTAGAAGAAGACTTGCTCGTTTCCTAAAACCCGGTATTGGCGTTACTTGTAATGTCTATCCTGCTAAATCTGGGGGAGCAATTTTAGAGTTTACAATAGGTCCTGGATTAAAAAATGATGATGTTTACCAAGAAGTAAGTCAAACTCTTAGCAAAATATTATCCAAAATAAAACAGCGCGCTTTTGGTGGTAATCTGGATGGTTTTATATTCAGGGGTACAAATGTAATTCTTGAGGACAATAGAATTATCTTCATCAAAGATGATTCCCCTTCTGAATGGACTGATAAAGCAGCGGCGCATGATTTAGAACGCATTTTACCTAAATCTCGGAGAAATGCGCCATGAAATTAGGAAAAATGGAAGGTACTCCAGAAGAAATTCGGGATTTCTTCCAAAATAACGGACTCAATATAGAGGATTATTTGGAAAAACCTGACACTCCTATTAGCCGAATTTGGTTTGTAATCTCCGCCATTTTAATTGTTGCATCTATTGTTCTTTTAACGCTGGTACAGCCAACCTTGAAAGCAATTCGGACATTTCTATTTGTGTCTGGATGTGGTGGCGGTCTCTGGCTGGCGGTCATTATTCAAATAAGGTTCAAAAGTACATGGGCTGCTGGCTTTATCGCAGTAGGAACTATTTTACTTATGTTAGTTGCTATCGGAGCAATAACTCCAATAGAATTACTAGAAAATATAAAATCATTAAAAAATTGAAACATAACAATGCAGTGCAGGGGACGCTTATTTCGCTGGCGCTCATAAGCGCCCCTGACTTTAGACGTTAGGAAACATGAGAAACGAGGGTAAAGATGAAAAATTTCAATGTATATGAACTTGAAGGTTATAAAATGGGAATAGGAAAAGGAATAATTCTCACTTTACTAACCTGTGGTATTTACAATCTGTTCTGGCAGAATCACCAGATAAAAACTGTTAACTTTCTTTTAAAACGAAATGAGTTGTCATTTTGGAAATGGTTTTTCTTTTCCTTGCTAACTTGTGGATTATATCATATCTATTATGAATATGTTATGGCACGGGCAATAATAGAAATTCAGAGCAAATATCAATTTCCTATTCAAAGTGGGAGTTTACCCACAGTTGCCATAATTCTCTCAATTATTGGGCTCCCCTTGGTAGTAGATGCTATTGAACAAAAAGAGTTAAATGGGATTATTGAGCATATCTTCAGTAGGAAATAGCAATGCAGCCAAAAAGATCTGTCCAAACATTTAGTGCAGTGATAATGAGTGGATGGATAGTAGTGGGTATTGGTATACAAATAAATTTTGTAAAGAGTGTGATTTTAAGGATTTTTGAATTTGTATTTTGTCCTTTTCATGAAATTACTGGAATTCCATGTCCTGGATGTGGCATGACTAGAGCATTTTTGGCCTTGTCCCAATTTAGAATAAAGGAGGCAATCCAGTATAATCCATTTAGCATTCTACTTTTTGGTTTATTGTTATGCCAAATAACTCCGTGGTCTAAAAAAGTAGAAATTTTATTTCGTAAATATTCAGTTTATGAAATACTACTTGGTGTGGTATTAACCTGGTGGGTTATTTGGAGAGTAATTCCATGTTTATCAAGATAGAAAGACAACTTTTCTTTTTAAAGAAAGGAGTGATTTCCTAACAAATCATTCCAGCGGACGGCGTTACACGCCGTCGCTGAATTTGGTCGTTAGGGGGGAAAATGGAAGAAATCCAAGCAAAAAAAAGATTTGGCTTATTAAGTATTATGGGTGCAATTGTGGGGGTGGCAAGTCTGTGGTTTGTCGACCTGTATTGTTTGCTATTGGGAGTAGTAGCAGTCTTTCTTTCGGTTTTCGGTTTGCGTAGAGGCGAAAGGCTTAATACACTGGGAATGATCTTAGGTAGCATAGCAATTATTTTTGTCAACCTGCAGTTTATTGGTATTGTCAAAAGTAATTCAAAAACTAATGATGACATAGAACATCTTTTTAAATCAATTATAATTTCAAATCAAGCATATGAAATTCTTAAAAACTTACCACCTCATAAGCGGCTTAGTGATGAAGATACCCATAAGATGATCACTTTGTGGGAAAAAGCGATAGAAGAAGCAGAGAAAGTAGATGTTGACAATATCAACAGGTACATTCCTGAATTTAGCAAACATTACAAAGAAGAATTTATAAAAGGCCTCCACCTTTTAATAGATGGTTATAAAAATTCTAATGATGGTAAAAAGCTGCAGGGTGCTTTCCTAATGGATAGCTGGGGTATTTGGAACAATAAAAATCACAATATATACAGAAAAATCAAAAAAAAGAAAATGTCTCTTATTGAACTACTATATGAAACTATAAAGTCCTAACAAATCACTCCACCTGACCGCTATTCCGCTGGCCTGCCTGTCCCCGCCTGCCTGCGGGCAGGGGCAGACAGGCGCTCCATAGCTGCAGGTGAGCTTGGTCGTTATATGCAAATAATTTACAGCATTGCAAGGCCTTACAAAAAATGATAGGTTATTAAAAAGTCTATCTAGAGGTAATGAAAATAAAAGTAATCATAGAAAAAGGTGAAGATGGCTATTTTGTGGCACACTGTCCATCATTAAAAAGTTGCTGGAGTCAGGGAAAAACAGAGGAAGAAGCACTAAAGAATATTCAGGAGGCAATAGAGTTATATTTAGAACCAGACGAAGAGCTGGTAAAAGATGAAAACCACAGAATTTATGAAATAGCAGTGTGAAACTTCCTTTATTATCAGGGTAGGAGGTATTGGCAGCATTAAAACGGATGGGATTTAAAGAAGTGCACAGGAAAGGCAGTCATGTAAAGATGAAACACCCTGATGGTAGGAAGATAGTTTTTCCCTATCATAATGAAGTTGATAAGATATACTCTAAAAGGTGCTTTAAAAGATGCAGGGATAAGTATTGAAGAGTTTTGTCCTGCGGACCCGCCTTACGGCGGGCCGCTGAATTTGGGCGTTAGGTTAATTGAGAATTCATAGTTCAAAAGAGGGCATAGCATGTCTGAGGAAACAAAAATTGATAGGCAATCCTATGTGGACAAGGGATTAGTCGCCATGTTCTTAAGGATGTCGCCCGAGGAGCGACTGCAGGCCAACGACAACGCCTTTCGCACAATTCAGGAGTTGAGAGATGCCTACAGGCGGCAGAAAGCCAAGGAGCGCAAGCCTAGGTGAAGTTCTGGAGGGGCTGTTAGAGGCAGGTGTCGATTTTATTCTTGTCGGAGGCCTTGCAGCCGTAATCCAGGGAGCCCCAGTCACAACAATGGATGTGGATATCGTTCACAGCCAATCCGCCGAAAATATCTCTAGACTACTCGCCTTCCTTAAATCGGTTGAGGCTGTTCATCGGCGTTTGGATGACAAATTGATTGAACCCAAAGAGCGCGACCTCTCGGGGAAAGGTCACGTGTTTCTTACGACCCGGATCGGCCCGCTAGACATATTGGGAGCTATTGAAGGGGGGAAATCCTATGAGGAACTCCTGGAGCACACTATCGAAATTGATTTCAGGGGCCACAGGCTTCGAGTACTGGACCTAAAGACGTTAATCGAACTCAAGAAGACTTCGACAGATCCCAAAGACAGGCAACGGCTTCCTGTGCTCAAAGAAACTCTGCGGCAGTTGGAGGAGAAATATACCCGCGAGGAGGATAAAGAAGACAGAGACAATGAGTAATTGCCTAACAAGGGCACGCACCAGATTGCCACTCCGGGGGCACTTCGCGGCAACTGGTGATGCCTGTCGTTAGATTAATAAAAAGGGGAATATAAAAAGTGGAAATAGAACTTCGAGATGAAAAAAGATTATTAGATCTTTCAAAAACACTCCTGTTTGCCCCCAGGCAGGCCTGGGGATAATATTTTGCTCTTGTTAGCCTATGAACGGGTCTGAGGAAAAAATGACTTTTTCAACAGCCTGTCTCTAATTGACAAGAAAATAAACCTGACATAAAACAAAAAATATGGGAAAAATCTCTATTTTAGATTTACAGTCAAAAAAGCAAAAAGGTGAAAAAATCACTATGCTTACTGCCTATGATTACCCCTTTGCCCGATTATTAGATGAAGCAGGTGTAGATGCCATTCTGGTAGGAGATTCACTAGGGATGGTAATGCTGGGTTATGAATCTACTTTACCGGTAAGCATGGAAGAAATGCTACATCATGTTAAGGCAGTGAAAAAGGGAGTAAAAAGGGCATTTTTGATTGGTGACTTACCTTTTATGTCTTATCAGGCATCCAAAGAAGAAGCCATTAAAAATGCAGGTTTGTTGATGAAGGCCGGTTGTGATGCCGTAAAATTAGAAGGAGGTAAAGAGGTATTTGATACGGTGAAGTTTATAGTAGATATGGGCATTCCGGTTTTAGGCCATATAGGCCTTACCCCTCAAAGTATTTCCAAATTAGGTGGGTATCGTGTCCAAGGAAGAGATAAAGATTCGGCTTTGCGTATCTTAGAAAGTGCAATGGCTTTAGAACAAGCAGGGGCCTTCGGTATAGTCTTAGAATGTATTCCTTATCTATTAGCCAAGTTGATTACTGAGAAAATATCTATCATTACCATTGGAATCGGAGCGGGTCCATTTTGCGATGGTCAGGTCTTAGTATTACATGATTTATTAGGTATTTTTGAAGACAAAAAACCTAAATTTGTCAAGGTATATGCCAATTTATCCCCTATTATAAAAGAAGCAATTAGCAGTTTTATAGATGAAATAAAAACAAAAAAATTTCCAGACTTTTCCCATGCTTATGAATTGCCTGAAGAAGTTTGGGAAGAGATTTTAAAGAAGGTTAAATGAGCTATCATATACTTTCATTTTTTAATAGTATTTCTCACAGTTATGGAGCCTATTTTTTGCTTATTTTGGGAGCGGCTTTTATTGAGGGAGAGACGTTTATCTTTGCTGGAGGATATTTAGCCCGAGAGGGTATTCTTTCCTTTCCTCTGGTAGTTTTGTGCGGTAGCCTAGGAGGATTTTTAGGAGATATTTTATTCTTTCACATTGGCCGCCATTATCGTATTATAGTATTAAAACATCTTTATTTTCGCCAGCGTTTAAAAAAAATAGGGCGTTTTCTCACCTATGCTGATTGGATTACTGTACCTCTTTACCGGTTTCTTTATGGTCTCCGTATACCCATTTCACTCCTGTTTGGTTTAAGCAAAATAAAGGCAAAAAGATTTATTGTCTTAAATGGCCTCTCAGCCCCGGTCTGGGCTACTATAGTAGCAGTCATCGGGTATGGAGTAAACCATATAATAACCTATATATTTAGACCAAGTTTTGGTATAAAAATAGTTGCTTTGGGCATTATTGTAGTTTTGGGTCTTCTTTTGGGAATCAAAACACTCAAAGATTTATGAGAAATTAAAAATGAAAGGGTATTGGAAAAAGCTACTGAAGATAAACCTCACCCATAAAAAAATTGAGACAGAAAAAATACCTAAAGAAGTCATTACTAAATACCTTGGAGCAAAGGGTATTGGAGCCTATTATTTTATGAAAGATCTCCCACAAGGTATTGACCCCTTTTCTCCTGAAAACAGGATTATTTTAGCCACAGGGCCTTTTCAAGGAACTGATATTTTATCTACCGGTCGTTTTGCTACTATTACTAAGTCTCCTCTTACAGGAATATTTTTAGATACTTATTGTGGAGGTATGTTTGGCCCCAGTCTTAAACGTTGCGGATTTGATTTAGTTATTATTGAAGGAAGAGCGGAAAAACCAGTATATATTTCCATAACCAATGAAATGGCTCAGATAAAAGATGCCACAAATCTGTGGGGAAAAACTACTGCTGAAGCAGAAAAATATATAAAGTCCCAGGAAGGTAAAGAAACCAAAGTAGTTTCTATTGGGATAGCAGGAGAAAATAGGGTACTTTTTTCCTGCTTGATAAGTGAAAAAAGAAGGGCATCTGGGCGTGGAGGAGCTGGGGCAGTATTTGGATCAAAAAACTTAAAGGCCATAGCAGTCAATGGGACCATGAATATTTCTGTCCATGATCCTCAAAAGATAAAAGAATTAAATCAAAAGGCCACTCAGGCAGTGAAACAAATGCATAAAAATAAAGTACCTTTCTATTTTTATGGGACTTCTTGGGCCATAGAGTATGCCCATAAAACAGACCGTTTGCCTACGTTGAATTTTAAAAAAGGTGAATGGGAACATTATAAAGGGCTCAATGGAGACACTATTTACAGAGAAAACAAGATAATTCAAAATCCTTGTTGCCCCTGTCCTATTGCCTGTGGAGGTATTATTTCTGAAGGAAAAGACCGGCCAGAATATGAGACCTTGGCTATGCTAGGGGCAAACTGTGGTTTAAAAAATTATCAGGCTGTGGTTGAAGCTAATGAACTATGTAATCTTTATGGTCTAGATACTATTTCTACAGGTAATGTGATTGCCTTTGCCATGGAATGTGCCGAAAAGGGAATAATAAAGGAAGAGATTAAATTTGGGGATGAGAAAACATTACTTTCATTAATTGAAGAAATTGCTTTGGGCAAAGGCATAGGTGCTCAATTAGGATTAGGAACTAAAAGACTATCTAAAATTTGGGGATATGACTGTTCTTCCTTTGCTATGAATGTTAAAGGGCTTGAACTTCCTGCCTGGAACTGTCGGGGGAAGTTGGGTCAGGGCTTGGCCTATATGACTGCTGATATTGGAGGCAGTCACCTCCGGGATGCCCTTACAGACCATAGCCCACCTAAAGAATCTGCCTTAAAAGTAGTTAAAGAACTGATAGAGACTCAAAACAAAAATGTTATTAGAGATAATTATATAATTTGTGCCTTCGCCTTATTTACAGTTACTCCTGAAATGTGTGCTGAGTATTTTAAGGCCGTAACTGGTCAGGAAATAAATGAAGAAAAAATCCAAGAAATTGGGAATAGGATATTTACCCTTATTAGAAGCTTTAACTGTAGAGAAGGGATAAGTCGCAAGGATGACCAGCTTCCACTTAGGGCCCTAAAAGAAGGTTTACCCTCAGGAGTAGCTCAAGGTTGTAAGGCATTTATTAGTGAAGAAGACAAAGAGCAATGCCTAGATGAGTATTACCAACTTCGGGGTTGGGATAAAA
Source organism: Candidatus Desulfofervidus auxilii (assembly GCF_001577525.1). Classification (GTDB taxonomy): domain Bacteria; phylum Desulfobacterota; class Desulfofervidia; order Desulfofervidales; family Desulfofervidaceae; genus Desulfofervidus; species Desulfofervidus auxilii. Next base: position 560,439 of record NZ_CP013015.1, read on the forward strand.
ACGGAATCCCTAAAAGAGAAACTTTGAAAAGGCTGGGTATAGATTTTTAGCTCAATTCTGCATCTGAAGGTCTAATATAAAAAGGCACTAAGGTAATAGGATCTGCCTCTTCTTTTTTCTCCAGGGCTTCTAAGGCTAATGTCCCTATTACCTCTGGATGGATACGGTGCAAGGGTAAAGGAGGAAATATGGCCCTTTCTTTTAGCTTACTTAAAATAAGGGATTTATAAATATCTACGCCTGTGCCCGCAAAGATAGTCTTACGACGAATAGACTTTAAAAGTATTTCAGGAGAGATAGATTTATAATCAGAAATACGCCTTATTTTACCGTTACTATCTTGATAAAAAGCAGTAAAAACTTGCTTTTTCCGGGCATCAAGCATAGGGCAGATAAGATAAGGAGTATGAAGAAAATTATGGGCTAAGGCATCCAATCCATTTATTCCTATAAGTGGTTTTTTTAAAGAATAGGCTAAACCTTTAGCTGTAGCTACCCCAATCCGCAGACCCGTGAAACTACCAGGTCCTTTTATGACGGCAAATAAATCTATTTCTTTAACAGCCACTGCTGTAAATTCTAAAAGGCACTTTAAACTTCTTATAAGACGCTGATTATGGGTCAAGGGTAAATTTAAATCAAACTGTCCTTTAACTTCTCCTTTTTCTATTAAAGCTACACTTCCTAAAGCAGTTGAAGTATCAATGGTTAATATCCTCATGGCAAGGGACTTTTATGGATAAGCCTTAAAACATCATTATAGGTAACCATAATTATTAAGGCTATTAAAATAGCGAGGCCAATTTTTTGGGTAATCTCCAGAGTTTTGAGACTCAAAGGACGTCTTCTGACCGCTTCTATAGCAAATAGAAAAAGATGTCCACCATCTAATACTGGGATAGGAAAAAGATTGATAATACCTAAATTGATAGAAATGAGGGCAGCAAAAGAAAACAAGGCGGCCAGTCCTGCCTCAGCCTGATGGCTGGTTAACTGCACAATGCCTACCGGGCCAGCTAAAAGTTTTAGAGAAACCTTGCCCAAGATGAGATTTTTTAAGGTAATAATGGTTAATTTAGTGGTAATCCAAGTCTGTTTTGTGGCCTCAATACAGGCTGTCCAGGGAGAAAGTCGGGCAATTTTAACTTCACCTGCGGCCACAATGCCAATTACCGGTTTTTCCACTATATCTCCTAAAATGGTCTTTAGGCTTTTTACTTCAGGTTTTACTTCTATGGTGAACCTCTTTTTTTCTCTCTGGATAAGTAAAGTTAACACCTTCCCTTTGTGTTTTTGGATTTTTTGAGCTAAATCGTCCCAGGTCTTTATAAAGTCATTATCTACTGCTAAAATCAAGTCTCCCTTTTTTAAACCTGCCACGGCCGCTGGAGAGGCAGGTTGAACCTCTCCAATTTTAGGTAAAAGCCAAGGTTTACCTAATATAGCAAATAGAAAAATAAATATTACTAAAGCAAACAAAATATTAAAAATCGGACCTGCCAACACAATCAAACTCCGTTTCCAAAGGGGCTGATAAAGAAAAGCTATTTCCTTTTCTATTTCAGATACGCTTTCGCCTGGAGATTCACCCACCATTTTCACATAACCACCTAGAGGAATAGCGGAAAGAACATATTCTGTCTCTCCTATTTGTTTACTCAATAATTTTGGACCAAAGCCCAAAGAAAAAGTCTTTACCCCTACGCGGCAAAGGCGAGCCATTAAAAAATGACCCCATTCATGCACAAAAATCAATGCCCCTAAAATAACGACTGTCCAAAACAGTGGCAATTTCCCCTCCTTAGATTATCTGATATTTTGAGCTGCTTGAACAACCCAATCTGGAATATTTTAAATCAAACATTCAACTTATACTAAGCCGAACAAACCAATATTGTCAAGCTGATTGGAAATACATTGACTTTTTCCATTGTTTATTGATAATGGAGATATGAAAAAAATTGGGAATTGGCCGGTAGTAAGTTTAAAAGACAAGTTTCAGTTTTCCTGTCATAAAGGTCTTCCTTGTTTTACTCAGTGTTGTTTGCGCTTGGAAATCTCCCTTACTCCTTACGATATAGTGTGTTTAAAAAGGGTATTAAATATGTCTTCAGAGGATTTTTTAGAGAAATATACCCAGATAAAAATTTCTGAAAAAATTGGTCTTCCTATGGTGGCCTTAAAAAAAATAAAGGGCAAATGCCCTTTTTTGGAAAATGATGGTTGCCAAATCTATGTCCATCGTCCCAGTGTTTGCCGACTTTATCCCTTAGGGCACGCCTTTTCAGCCACTAGAAAAGAAGGGGTTTATTTTTTATTAAAAGAGCCCGAATGCCTCGGCTTTAAAGAAAAAAAGACCTGGACCGTTGCTCATTGGATTGAATCACAAGGGTTACAAGGATATCAAAAAATGAATAAAGATTTTTCGGAATTGATTTTTTTAAAGACCAAATTTCGTCCTCATGGTTTAACCACTCAAGAAACCAAAATGTTTTTTATGAGTTGTTATAATTTAGATGCCTTTAAAGAATTTGTATTAAAAAGCAGTTTCTTACAGAGATTTATACTTACTAAAAAGGAAATTAAAAAGATATCCAAAGACGATGAGGCTCTTCTTCAATTGGCTTTTAAATGGCTCAAATTTGCCTTATTTGGCCAACCTACCCTTAGATGTCAAAGATAACTTGGGCCTGGAAATGATTATTGATTTTTTGGACTTTAAAATCATGATAGGTAACGGCCTTTATACAGGCATTTAAAGGATGCCTCTGTGGGTCAAATGTCTCCCCTTTTATCTTGGCCAGGATTGTCTTTTGCCCTATTTTTTCTATGCTTACTTCCCGACCCACAAATCCTTTGGTATCAAAAAGAAACAATAATTCATCCAGCCAATTAAAAAATAAATCTTCTAAATCATCCCCTTCTACTTCCAAATTAACTTCTTTTTTAGGAACTATGGTGTTTGGGTCTGTAATAAGAGCAAAAAAAGCCTGAGCCGCATTTAAAAACAAGCTCTTTTTATCCTCACCATAAACCTTGATACCTATATCTGCTGTGTGCTTGATCAATTCATATGGTTTCATGTTAGCCGCGGACAAGTCTTTAAAAAATTTTTTGTTTCATTTGGTAATTTATCCAAATAATCCAGGGAGTGCCAAAACGCTTCTTCAGTATGGGGTTCTAAAGTAAGAACAGGGTATAGTTTATATTTTTTTAACAGAGAAAAAAGAGAGAGAAAATCAATATTCCCCCTTCCTAAACCCAGGTGTTCATCTTTATGACCATGATTATCATGTAAGTGGAGTTGTTTGATAAAAGGGAAAATTACTTCCCAGTCTTTAAGGGTAGTATGAGTAAAGGCATAGATATGGCCAATATCAAAACAAATGCCTACATAGTTAGAAGAAAGTCTTTTTAGGAACATTAAAAATATGTCTGGTTGGGTCTCAAATACATTTTCTAAATTGAGATATACTTTTTTTCTTTCAGCAATAAGAATAAGCTTTTCCAAAGTTTGAACTGCATTTTCTAACCATTCTTCAAGACGATTATCATAGACCCTAGGGTCATAAGATAAGTGCACCACTATAGAAAGGGGATGAAAAAAATCCACTAAATCCAATGTTTGTTCTAATCTTTCTTGAGTTGCCTTCCTTACCTTGGGTTCTATAGAACCCAGAGAGAGGTCAAAAAAAGGGGCATGAAAGGTGGTCTTTAAATTAAACTGTTCAATTTCCCTTGCTAAGGCCCTAAATTCTTCTTCAGGCCATTTGTCTAAAATTTCTGGGGGAAAATAAATTTCTGGGTTTAATAGCTGCTTGGCAAACAAAGGAAGGTATTTTTTTACCAATAAATCATAAGGAACATTGACAAAAAAATGGGTAAACATGGTTTAATCTACTATCCAGACCCCTCCTTCTTCTATCATATTAAGCACCTTGGTAGAAACACTGCCTAAGAAAAAGGCCTTTAAACGAGACAGTCCTCTCCTCCCCATGGCTATAGTGCCTATTGCTTCTTTTTTCTGATGCTCAATAATTTCTTGAGCCACATCTTTATCACTGGGCTTAATTACTAAATTAATTTTTTCTTTAGGAAGACCGGCTTCAATTAACATATTTTGGGCCTGAGACATAAAAGAAGCCATCTTTTTTTCCGCTATTTCTTGCCATTTTTGGGGAGGCTTTTCCAATATAACAAATGGCTTTAAGTCTAATACATGAAAAACCGTTATTTCTACATCTGTCCTCCCAGAAAGGATAAACCCCACGTGGTCTACTGCCCGCATGGCATTTTCGGAACCATCTATGGCCAAAAGTATTTTTTTAGAAAAAATAGGTTCTGCAATTATCCATATAGGCACCGTCTTTTGGGCATGAATAATTTTGTCGGTAACACTACCCATAATGATCTTTTCCCATTTAGTTTTCCCTCGCCTTCCCATAACCAAAGCATCAAACAGTCCCTGCTCCGCATAAAATAAAAGGTCTGGGGCTGGACCTGAACGTCCGGGTAAAGCAATATCTTCAAACTGTCCTTCTGTCCAACCACTATCTTTTAACATTTTTTTTACCTTCCCTAAAATCTCATCTGCCTGTTGTCTATATTTCTTCTCTAATTTTGAGCGATAAGAGCTTTGCCAGTCAATTAGCTCCTGCTCTTCGGATGTTTCATAAAGAATAGGAGGTAAAGGGGGAATTACATAGATTATGCTTACTTTCAAAACAGGGTCTTCTTTAAAAATAGCCCCTATATATTCCACGGCCTTAAGGGCATTAAGAGAACCATCCACCGCTACCAACAATCTTTTTTCTATCTTTTCTTTTTTCATTCTTAAAACCCCTAAAAAATTAAACCGATTTCAATCGCTCTGTGATTAAGTTGACTGCCTCATCTATTTCCTTTTCTGTAGTGGGATATCCTAAGCTAAACCGCACAGCTCCTTTAGCCACACTAGGAGCCACTCCCATGGCTAATAAAATATTTGAAATCCCTGCCTTTCCACTTTGACAGGCTGCCCCTGTAGAGGCACAAATTTCAGGCACTTTTTTCAATACTTCCCACCCGTTTAGTCCCTTAAAACCTACAAATACAGTATTTGGTAAACAATGTTTGGAGTGGCCAAAACGCACTACCTCTAATTTTTCACAAAGAGATTGCCAAAGCTTATCCCTTAATTTAGCCAGACGGAGGTTTTCTTTCTTTTCTAGTTTTTCCTTTAATAAATCACATGCTTTCCCCAAAGCTACAATAAAAGCGACGTTTTCTGTGCCTGCCCTATGGTTGTTTTCCTGACCCGAACCATGAATGAGAGGGGTAAAGGGTGTGCCTTTACGCATATAAAGGGCACCAATCCCCTTTGGGGCATAAAGTTTGTGACCAGCTATAGTTAATAAATCCACTCCTAATCTTTCCACATCTACCGGAATTTTCCCCAAACTTTGGGCAGCATCAGTATGAAAAAAGATTCCCTTTTCTCTGGCTATTTTTGCAATATCTTCTATAGGCTGAATAACTCCAGTTTCATTATTGGCATGGATAATAGAAATTAAAACAGTGCCTTTTTTTATCGCCTTTTCAACCTCCTCGGCTCTCACAATCCCTTCTGTATCTGGGGGGACAAAACTTATCTTAAAACCCAATTCTGTCATAAACATAGCAGGATTCACCACAGAAGGATGTTCTATTTGGGTAGTAATTACATGTCTGCCCTTCTCTCTTAAGGCCCACAAGACACCTTTAAATACTGTATTGTTACTCTCAGTGCCACCACTGGTAAAAATAATCTCTTCTGGGGAGGCATGAATAAAATGGGCTACTTGTTCTCGGGCCTTTTCAATGGCCTCCTTTGCCTCCTTGCCTAAAGAATAAATACAGCTTGGATTGCCAAATACTTCATTAAAATAGGGTAAAATGGCCTCTTTTACCTCTGGGAAAACAGGCGTAGTCGCATTGTAATCTAGATAAATCATTATTTTCTCCTTTTAGCTAATTGAAGAACTCAATTTGGAACATCCATACATCATACTATGTCAATCAATCAAGTTTTGTCAACCTGTGCTGCGGAATAAAAATACTTTATAAGATAAGTAAAACCCATAAATGTAGCAAAATAAAGAAAAAACTTTTTTCCTTTCACCAACTCTACTTTTATCACTGTCACCTAAAAGGTGAAACAACAAACACCAAAGGTTATAAGGAAGGAGTCCTTAAAGATTTTGAAACTTGGGAGAAAAAACGGCAGTCCAACTCCCCGGTTTTTGCCAAGCTTTTATCCCTGTCATTTTAAAGTTATCAACAATTTGGCTTTGCCCTTTCCTTTGCTTATATTGCCTCCCTTGCACCTAGGTTTAATAGTCTTTTTGTTAAAGCTTCCTAGAAACCTTTCATATTGATATAATCAAGTATCATTCTATCACCAATACCTTTGCTCCCAGAATTTTCCCTGTTTTTAACTCATATAAGGCCTGATTGGCCTCCTCCAATTTATACTCCTGGATGACTGGCTTTATAGGTATTTCAGATGCTAGACGCAAGAATTCCCTAATGTCTTTTCGGGTAACATTGGCCACAGATTTTATTTCCTTTTCCATCCATAGGTGTTTTTGGTAATCAATTTTGAGGAGGTATTCTTTATCTATATCTTCTTTCCGAATAGCATTAATTACCAGTCGTCCTCCCCTTTTTAAATTCTTTAAGGCCTCTACTACTGGTTTCCATACCGGAGTAGTATCAATTATCCAATCCAATTTTTCAGGTGAATAAGCCTCTATCTCCCCTGCCCAAACAGCACCCAAATCTAAGGCAAACTCTCTCTGCTTTTTATTTCGGGCAAACACATAAATTTCTACCTGGGGATACTTATACCTCACCATTTTAAGCACTAGATGCCCAGAAGCCCCAAATCCGGTAAGTCCTAATCTTTGTCCATCTTTTATCTCTGTCAATCGCAAAGACCGATAACCAATGCTGCCTGCACACAAAAGAGGGGCAGCTTCGGTATCAGAAAAAATATCTGGAATTTTATAAGCAAAATCCTCTGATATAGTCATATACTCAGCATATCCGCCATTTTTATCCCTACCGGTAGCCATAAATTTTTCACAAAGATTTTCTTCCCCTTTAAGACAATACTCACAACCCCCACAAGCAGAATATATCCACCCCACCCCTACCCTATCGCCAATTTTATATCTATGAGCATCAGGACCCATTTTTTCAACTCTACCAACAATCTCATGACCTAAAATAACAGGAAATTTTGGAGGTGGGGTTCTACCCTCAATTTCGTCTAATTCTGTATGGCAAACACCACAGGCACAAATCTTAATGAGGATTTCATTACCTTTAGGTTGTGGAATAGGCAAATCCACAAGCTTTAATGGATTTTTGTTTCTATCCATGGATACCACTTTAGATAAAACCATGGCTTTCATTAAACTCTACCTCTTCTGATATAAAATATTGGTATCATGTACTGTATTCTATGTAAATAGAATAACCACCTAAAAATAGGACTTCATCAAAGTAATTTTAACGGAGATCCAAATGTTAAGCGCACCTGTCTGCCGACAGGCAGGATGGCTCAATGCAGAATGCAAATTGAAAAATGCAAAATCGCCTTCTGTTAAATTAGAACGTTAGCAGGTTAGAACGATGAGACGTGCTTAGTCCTTAGTCCCTAGTCCTTAGTCCTTAGTCTCTAGTCAATTCTAGTCTTCTTTTTGATTGAGGCATTACAAAGTTGCAAGTTGGAAAGTTGGCAAGTTTACACGTTAGCACGTTAGCAAGTTGGCACGTTGGAATTGGGAATTAGGAAATGGGAATTGGGAATTTCTATTTTCTATTTTCTATTTTCTATTTTCTGTTTCCCGTTTCCCTTTCCTTCTTTTCCTTCTTTATGCGCGTTAACACGTTTACACATTGACACGTTTACATGTTAGAATTGGGAACTGGGAATTTCTGTTTTCCGTTTTCTATTTTCTTAACTGTATTTTGTAGGTTAGACCCCAATTCCACTACATTTGACTATTTCATTCCCTCACTATTTCACTACTCACTGATTTAATGTTTTGGCATTAAGACATTTGGATTTCAATTGATATTTGGATTTTGAAATTTGGATTTTTTAGACCATATTTAAACGTTTGTTCTTTTTGTTAAACTACTTATGGTCTGACTTTGACGTAGCCCTGCACCTAAAAACTTGATAACTTGACAATACAATCTCTCTATATTATAAAACGGACTGTCAGGAGGGCAAGGTGCGAACTTTCATCCTTAGAAAAGAAGATGTGGAGCGGAATTGGTATGTAATAGATGCCGCAGGAAAGACTTTAGGGCGTTTGTGTTCTCAAATTGCCTTTAGATTAATGGGTAAGCATAAACCTATCTATACTCCCCATGTAGATACTGGGGATTATGTGATTGTAATTAATGCTGAAAAAATTAAACTTACAGGTAAAAAATGGACACAAAAGATTTACTATCGCCACTCTGGTTACATGGGAGGTTTAAAGAGTTTTACGGCCAAGGAAATGTGGGAAAAAAAGCCAGAGCGCCTCATTGAGTTAGGAGTAAGAAGAATGCTTCCCAAAAATCGCTTGGGACGCAAAATGTTTAAGAAAATGAAGGTTTATGTTGGTTCTAACCATCCTCATCAGGCGCAGAAACCCATACCCTTAGAAATTAAATAAAGGTGGAATGTAATGACAGAAAGGTTTTATGCCACAGGTAAAAGGAAAACAGCTATTGCCAAGGTCTGGTTATCTCCAGGGTCAGGGAAAATCTTTGTAAACAAAAAACCCTATGAAGAATATTTTGAAAGAGAAACGGCTTTAATGATTGTTCGACAACCCCTAGAATTAACTCAAATGTTAACCAAACTAGATGCCATCGCTAGTGTAAAAGGGGGTGGCAAAACGGGCCAAGCCGAGGCTATTCGCCATGGTATTGCCAAAGCCTTAGTATCTTTTAACCCAGAACTAAGACTTATTTTAAAAAAAGCAGGCCTTTTGACCCGTGATGCTCGTATTAAAGAAAGAAAAAAATATGGCTTGGCAGGGGCCAGAAGAAGCTTCCAATTCTCTAAACGTTAATTTTTGGGTATACTCTTGACCAAAGTTGGCATTATCGGGGCAACTGGTTATACGGGCCTAGAATTATTGAGATGCCTTTTATATCACCCTAAAGCAGAAGTTACAATCGCTACCTCGAGACAATTTGCCGGACAAAAAGTAGCAGTATTATTTCCTTTTTTGAAGGGATATCAGGATTTAACTCTTTCTCCTTTAGACTTGGAGACAGTAGCCAAACAAACTGAAGTAGTATTCACTGCCCTCCCTCATCAAGTGGCGATGGAGGTGGTATCTTTTTTCATAAAAAAGGGGAAAAAGGTAATTGATTTAAGTGCTGATTTTAGATTAAAAGACCCTGGTGTTTATGAAACTTGGTATGGTCCCCATAAGGCCAAAGAGCTTTTACCTTTAGCAATTTATGGCTTGCCTGAAATTTATTCAGAAAAAATAAGAGGGGCTACTTTGGTAGCTAATCCAGGTTGTTATCCCACTACTGCCATCCTGGCCTTAGCCCCATTTTTATCTAAAGGAGTTATTGAGTTAAATAATATTATTATTGATGCCAAATCAGGTGTAAGCGGGGCAGGTCGAGGGGCCAAGCTGGCTACCCATTTTTGTGAAGTCAACGAAAATATGGAAGCATATAAGGTATGTAACCACCGTCATACCCCGGAAATAGAACAGGAATTAACTCAGTTGGCAGGTAAAGTAGTAAAAGTGACCTTTGTCCCCCATCTTATTCCCATTTCTAGGGGTATGTTTACCACTGTTTATGCGCGACTTATAAAGACTATTACCAGTGAAACTGCTCATCGTTTAATGACTGATTACTATAAAAACAAACCCTTTATAGAAGTCCTCCCTCCAGAGAACGTGCCAAAAACCATTTATGTGCGAGGAACAAACATTTGCCAGCTTGGAGTAAAAGTGGATAAAAAATCATCTACAATAGTGATTATGGCAGCCATAGACAATTTAGCCAAGGGGGCTTCTACCCAAGCTATCCAAAATATGAATTTAATGCTTCATTTTCCAGAAGAAATGGGATTAAAGACATTACCAGTATTTCCTTGAGATGTCATTTTTATCTTTGCTATTTCCTAAATTGCCTTTTCCTGATAGTTACACCATAAGCTATAGTCCACCCCTAAAAAACATTCGCTGTGTTTTGCAATATAAAGGCACTGCCTATCAAGGGTGGCAGAAACAACCTTCTGGCCCTACAATTCAGGGAATAGTAGAACAGTGTATCTCTCGCCTTACTAATGAAACTATTAAAGTTAAGGCCTCTGGCCGCACAGATGCTGGAGTGCATGCCGTTATGCAAACTATAAATTTTTTTACCCATAGCTCATTGAGACCAAATAAATTTCTCCAGGCCCTGAATAGCCTTTTACCAAAAGATATAGCAGTTATTTATGCAGATGAAGTAAAAACTGAATTTGATGCCCAATTTTGTGTAAGGAGTAAAACATATGCTTATTTTATCTTAAATGCAAAACAGGCTTCACCTTTTTTAAAAGATTATACTTGGCAAATAAGAAAAACTTTAGATATTGCTGCCATGCAGGAAACAAGCCGTTCCTTAATAGGAGAACACAATTTTGCTGCCTTTATGGCTAGTGGCAGTGACATTAAAAACACTATTCGGAATATTTTTCATTTAGAAATAAAAGAGAAGGGACCATTTATTATTATAGAAATAGAGGCAGATGGCTTTCTAAGACACATGGCTCGTAATATAGTGGGCACTTTGGTAGAAATTGGCCTTCATAAAAGAAAAAAACAGGAAATAAAGTCTATTTTGGCCTCCCAAGACAGAAAATTAGCTGGCATCAACGCCCCAGCTAAAGGATTGTTTTTAAAAGAAGTAAAATACTGAATTTTACCACTCTCCTGCAGCAACAAGTAAAGGATGTATTCAGAAATTAAACTTATTTCTGTAACAATTCCTTAAAAATCTTATTGACCAACTGGGGATTGGCTTTCCCTTTGGTTTGCTTCATCATCTGACCTACAAAAAATCCCAGTAATTTTTCTTTTCCGGCTTTATATTGTTCTACTTCTTTGGGATAAGATTCTATAATTTTTTGGGCAATTTCTTGCAAAACGGCTTGGTCTGTAATCTGGATTAAACCTTTTTCTTTTACAATCTGAGAGGCAGGCTTTCCGCTAGCATACATTTCTTCAAAAACAGTCTTGGCAATCTTACCACTGATGGTGCCCTTTTGGACCAACTGCAGCAATTCCGCTAGGTCTTTTGGTTTCACTGGACATTCTTGAATCTCACGTTTTTCCTCATTTAGTTTTCTTAAGACCTCAGACATCACCCAGTTACTGGCCAGCTTGGCCTCACTACCCCATTTCACCACTCTTTCAAAGTATTCGGCCAAGTCCTTTTCTGAAGTAAGCACTTCAGCATCATATTCAGGAAGTCCATATACCTGTTTAAACCTTTGTTTTTTGACATCCGGCAGCTCTGGAAGAGTTTTTCTTATTTCCTCTATCCAATCTTTATCTATCACCACTGGCATTAAATCGGGATCCGGGAAATAGCGGTAATCATGAGCTTCCTCTTTTCCCCTCATGGAACGAGTTATTCCTTTATTCTCATCCCATAAACGGGTTTCTTGAATAACTTTTCCCCCTTGCTCCAAAATAGAGCGTTGACGCTCAATTTCATAAGTCAATGCCCGCTGCACATGTTTAAAGGAGTTCATGTTTTTTAATTCTGTCCTCACTCCAAATTTTTCAGTATTTACTAATCTTAAAGAAATATTGGCATCACATCTAAAACTACCTTCTTCCATATTGCCATCGCATATTTCTAAATAACGCAAAATACTACGCAATTTTTTTAAGTAGGCCACTCCCTCTTCTGGTGTGCGAATATCTGGTTTACTCACAATCTCAATTAAAGGCACACCGGTGCGATTAAAATCTACATAACTTATGGGTTTATGGGGGTCATGCATAAGTTTACCTGCATCTTCTTCCATGTGAATCCTGATAATTCCAATTTGTTTTTTGTAACCATTCACTTCTATCTCCACCCATCCCTCTTCTGCCAAGGGATGTTCATATTGAGAAATCTGATAACCCTTGGGCAAATCAGGATAAAAGTAATTTTTTCTGGCAAACACACTATAGGTATTGATGCGACAGTGTGTAGCCAAGGCCATCTTTAAAGCAAATTCTACTACTTTTTTGTTTAATACTGGTAATACCCCAGGCATTCCCATACACACTGGACAGACATGAGAATTGGGTAATGCCCCAAATTTAGTAGAACAACTGCAGAAAATTTTACTCTCTGTCAAAAGCTGGGCATGAACTTCCAGTCCGATAACAGCTTCATATGACATAATTATCCCTCATTCTATTTTATCAAACCGCAAAAATTGCATGGTAAATATCCCCCGTCCCTGGGTCATAGAACGTAACACAGTAGAATAACCAAACATTTGGGAAAGGGGAACAATAGCTGTAATTACAGTCACTTTTCCCCTTTTCTCAATAATTTCTATTTGTCCCTTACGGCTGTTGATATCCCCTATGACCTCCCCCACATATTCATCTGGCAATACCACTTCCAACTTCATCAGAGGCTCAAGCAAAATGGGCATAGCATTTTTACAGGCTTCTTTTAAGGCCTGAGCCGCTGCAATGCGATATCCCAATTCAGTAGCATGCTCTTCTGTGCTTCCTCCACATAACTCTACTTCTATATCTATCATAGGATAACCTGCAATTACCCCTTGATGTAACACATTTTGCAATGATTCTTCTATAACAGGCCAAAATGTTGATGGGATCTCTGTTTCAGAAAGGGTGCGTTTAAACTTTATGCCCGTTCCTCTTTCTAAAGGTCTTACTTTTATTTTAACATGGCCAAAATGAATATGTGGCCCCATTTCTTTTTTAAAACATTTTTCTACTTCTGATTCCTGGGTAATGGTTTCCCGATAGACCACTTGAGGGGTTCCTGTATTCACTTGGGCATGGAATTCCCTCTCCAAACGAGATATGATTACCTCCAAATGTAGTTCTCCCATACCTGAAATGATAGTCTCTCCTGTGTCTTCATCTGTTTTTATTTGAAAAGTAGGGTCTTCTTCGGCTAATTTTTGAAGGCCAAAGGCCGCTTTTTCTGCATCTTGTTTTGTCTTAGCCTCTAAAGCAACAGAAATTACAGGTTTGTAAAGACTCATAGGTTCAAGAATAATAGGATGAGCTTCTTCACACAGAGTATCACCTGTGGCAGCATGTTTCAATCCGGCAAAGGCTACAATGTCACCTGCTTTTACCTCATCTAATCTTTCTTTTTTATCCGCATGTAGCCTAAAAATACGAGCAATCCTTTCTCGCACAGCTTTGCGGGGATTGTAGACCACATCACCCACCTTTACCTTTCCAGAATAAACCCTCACCAAGCTAAATTTTCTTCCCTGGTCTAGCATGGTCTTAAACACCAAGCCACAAAAAGGAGACTTCTCATCCGCAGCACGGGTTTCTGCCTTACCTGTATGGGCATTATCTCCCTTTATAGGTGGTATATCCATTGGACTAGGTAAGTAATTTACTACCGCATCTAAAAGAGGCTGAATCCCCATATTTTTCAGAGCTGCACCGCAAAGAACAGGCAGGAATTGAAGCTGTAAGGTAGCAATACGGATAACTTGTTTAAGTTTTGGCAGAGGAATAGGAATCTCATTTAAGTAAGCATCCATGATTTCTTCATCTATTTCTGCCAGTTTTTCCAAAAGCATTTCTCTATATAGGAAAGCCTCTTTTTGGTGTCCTTCTGGGATGTCTATTACATCATAAGTAGCTCCCAAAGTCTCCTGGTGCCATATAATGGTCTTCATTTGTAATAGGTCAATCACTCCCTTAAAATCTTGTTCTTTTCCCAGAGGTAGTTGTAAAATTAGGGGATTAGCGCCTAATTTATCTATCATCTGTTTCACAGTGCCAAAAAAGTCTGCCCCTATTCGGTCCATTTTATTAATAAAGGCAATTTTGGGTACCTGGTATCTATCTGCTTGGTGCCAAACGGTTTCTGATTGCGGTTCCACACCACCTACCGCACAGAATACACCAATAGCTCCATCTAATACCCTTAAAGAACGGTCTACTTCCATAGTAAAGTCTACATGACCTGGGGTGTCAATGATGTGAATTTCATGCCCCTGCCAATAACAAGTAGTCACTGCCGAAGTAATAGTGATCCCGCGTTCTTTTTCCTCTGGCATCCAATCCATCACTGCCTCACCATTATGCACCTCTCCAATTTTGTGTGATTTCCCAGTATAATAAAGGATACGTTCAGTAATAGTAGTCTTACCTGCATCAATATGGGCAATTATGCCAATATTTCGGACCTTTCGGATGTCATACCTTGGGAATGGCATGGTTTCTTTTATAAAGACTTTCTTTCCTACGGTCAAGGAGAAAAATAAAAAGGCAGGTTAAAACCTGCTCAATCGCTTGAGAACCCCCTTTACTTACTTAAAACCCTTTCTATATATTCACTAGTGCGAGTGTCCACCCGCACTATGTCTCCTTCATTAATGAATAAAGGGACTTGAATTACTGCCCCGGTTTCCAAAGTAGCAGGCTTGCTACCTCCAGTAGCAGTATCCCCCCTTACTCCAGGTTCTGTTTTTACCACTTCTAAATCCACTGTATTTGGTAATTCAACTCCCACTGGTTTTTCATTGAAAAAAAGCATTTTTACTATGGTATTTTCTTTAAGAAAATTTCTTTTTTCTATCTGTTCCGCATCTAAAAATATTTGGTCATAAGTTTCTAAATCCATAAAACAATAATGCTCATCTTCTTTATATAAAAATTGCATCTCCCTTTCTTCTAAACTGGGACGGGGAATCCGGTCACTAGTGCGGAAATTATGTTCTAAAACTGCTCCAGTGATTAAATTTTTCAACTTTGTTCGCACAAAGGCTTGTCCTTTGCCTGGTTTCACATGGAGAAACTCTATTACTTCATAAGGCTCTCCTTTAAACTCGATTTTAAGTCCCCTTCTAATATCACTGGTGGTATACACTGTTATTCCTCCGTTTCTTTTTTCTGCTTGATTATCTCAGCTATTGCCTTAATGGCCAATAAATAACTTTGGACTCCAAATCCGCAAATCTGCCCTATAGCCACCCCGCTAATATATGACTTATGTCTAAATTTTTCCCGTTTATAAATATTAGAAAGATGCACCTCTATAGTGGGAATATTTACTGCTAGAATAGCATCTCTTAAGGCCACACTGGTATGAGTGTAGGCAGCAGGATTAATAATGATAAAATCATATTTCCCCCTTGCTTCCTGTATAGCCTCCACCAATGCCCCCTCGTAGTTGGATTGGAAGGTGCTTACTTCAAATCCGTGTTCCTCTGCCTCCTTTTCAATTAAGGTATTGATCTTCTCTAGAGAATCTGTGCCATAAACTGAAGTCTCTCTTTGTCCTAACAAGTTGAGGTTTGGTCCATGTATTACCAAAATATGAATTTTCATTTTTCAATCCCCTCTATTAGTTCTTTAAAATACTCTATTTTAGAAAAATTGTTAATAGGTAACTTAGGTGAAGACTTAGAGCTAGCCTGGGTTTTAAAAAATAAATATTTAATTCCTATCTCTTTAGCAGCCAAAAGAGGTGCTTCACTATCGTCTATAAATAAAGTATGTGAGGGGTCAAATTTAAGTTTTTCTTGAAGTCTCCTCCAAAATCTTTTGTCTTCTTTTGATAAGCCAATGTCAAAGGCACAAATCACTCCATCAAAATATAAACCCAATTGCGTATGTTTTAATTTTAGATTAAGAGATTCATAATGGGCATTGGTCACTAAAAATACCTTTTTACCCATTTGTTTTAGAAATTTTAAAAAATCCACTACATAGGGATGAGTATCTATCAAATGGGCTATTTGTTTTTTTAAGGCAGGAAGGTCTAACGCTAATTTTTTTGACCAAAAATCTAAATCTGTCCAATTTAAAGTGCCTTCTTCCCTTTGATATAAGGCCACGACTTTTTCCTTTGCCTCTTGAAAACTGAGCCCATATTTCTGGGCATATTTTTCAGGCACTAAGGTTTCCCAAAAATAATCATCAAAATATTTATCTAAAAGGGTGCCATCCAAATCTAAAAGTACCCATTCAATATCATCCCAAAATATCTTATGATTTCCCTTCATAGTTCAAATACAGATTGCATTTCTTCGTCAGGAATATCAAAAACAGAGTTATGAGGTGGCAATGGCTCTTCATAAAAGAACTCAGGAAGACGGTCATCTATAGGGGTGAAACCTGCCTTTAAATTAAACTCTCTTTCTATCTTTAACACCCTTTCGCCTAAGACAAAAAAGTCATGGGTTGTCCATTGCCAGCCATATCTAGCATTAATCATTTCTATCAAATCATCCCAAGATTTAGGCTCATCAGCCATCATTAAAGCACAGAAGAGACAAAGTCCAGTGCAGTCTAGGGCAGCGGTAATTACTTGCATTTTCTTAGATAAGGCTACTTGTCCCTCTTTAGTTAAGGGAGCAATCTTACCTCCTAAACCCAAAATATTAGTGGCTATGGTGTAACCAGCAGTATGGTCTGCCCCCATAGGAGAAGTAGCATAAGTAACTCCTATTCCCTTTACAGCCCGAGGGTCATAAGCAGGTAATGATTGCCCTTTTACGGCTGCTACCCTGGCTATTCCAAATATTTGTGCGGTAGTTACTGCACCACTGCCAATAATTCTACCTAAGGGTGTGCCTTTGGCTATTTGGTGATACAAATCAATAGCACCTTGAGCATCGCCAAAGGAAATCACACCTGCCTTCATGGCTATACCAATAGCATTTCCTACCTCAATGTTATCCACTCCATAATCATCTGACAATCTATCTATTTGAGCAATGGCATCTAAATCATTAATACCCAAGTTGGGACCATTTGCCCAAATAGTTTCATACTCTGGACCTTTGGTAAGGTATTGGCCATTCTTATCTGGATAGATGCGAGAACACCTAATTACACAGCCTTTATGGCAGGGATGGCCAATTTTGCCTCCTCTAGCCTTAATGATTTCATATTGTTTTTCCCCACTAACTGCCTCTACTTCCTCAAATTGTCCCATTTGGAAATATCGTGTAGGCAAAGCACCTGCATCATCAATTATCTTCATTAGTATATTAGTGCCGTACCTAGGCAATCCTTGACCAGTAACAGGGTGTTTTTGTAAAGCTTGGTTAAAGCGGCGGGTAATTTTTTTAAACGCCTCTTTATCTGCATATTCTGGTTCTTCTGCCCCTGTAATATCAATCACAATGGCCTTAAGTCCCTTACTACCCATAACTGCACCTAAACCACCACGACCAGCATGACGAGTAGGACGGCCTTCCATATCTGTCACGGCTATGGTGGCGGTATTTAATTTCATTTCTCCTGCCTGGCCGATAGATATAATAGCTATTTTATTACCAAATTTTTTCCGGAGACTGGCTACCGCTTCATAATTACCCAATCCTTTCAATTCATCTGCTGACAACAGTTCTGCCTTGTCTTTATTTATATAAAGACAATAAAGCCTATCATCTGAAGGTATTTCTTCCACAATAATGCCCTTTATCTCCAATTTACCCAAGTATCTTCCCGCCTCCCCTCCAGCATTGCTTTCTTTTATAGTTCCAGTAAGAGGACTTTTGGCTCCTATGGATAACCGTCCCGAATTTGGGGCCATGGTGCCTCCTAAGAGGCCAGGGGCAAAAATAAGTTTGTTATGCCTATCTAATGGATGACAAACAGGAGAGACTTCTTCTTTTAAAATAAAAGAAGAAAGGCCTCTTCCACCATATTGAGTGTAACTTTCTGAAATCTGTTCTTTTTGCACCTTTAATCCCCTCATATTTACACGCAAAATACTTTCCATCTTAATCTCCCTTTTATAAATTTTAATCAATCTATCATAATTCCTTTTGGGTGGTCAAGGACATCCCAGGTAAAGACCAGGACTTCGTCAAAGTAATTTTAACGGAGATCCAAATGATAAGCGCACCTGTCTGCCGACAGGCAGGATGGCTCAATGCAGAATGCGAATTGAAAAATGCAAAATCGCCTTCTGTCAAATTGGAACGTTAGCACGTTTACACGTTTGCACGATGAGACGTCCTTAGTGCGTGGTGCTTAGTCTCTAGTCAATTCTAGTTTTCTTTTTGATTGAGGCAATGAAGTTGTTTAATTTGACGCCTAGCTTATCAAGGTTTGGCATTACAAAGTTGTAAGTTAGAAAGTTTGCAAGTTAACACGTTGGAACTGGGAATTGGGAATTTCTATTTTCTATTTTCTGTTTCCCGTTTCCCTTTCCTTCTTTTCCTTCTTTATGCGCGTTAACACGTTTA
Source organism: Candidatus Desulfofervidus auxilii (assembly GCF_001577525.1). Taxonomy (GTDB): domain Bacteria; phylum Desulfobacterota; class Desulfofervidia; order Desulfofervidales; family Desulfofervidaceae; genus Desulfofervidus; species Desulfofervidus auxilii. The sequence continues at coordinate 578,914 of NZ_CP013015.1, forward strand.
CACATTGACACGTTTACATGTTAGAATTGGGAAATGGGAATTTCTGTTTTCCGTTTTCTATTTTCTTAACTGTATTTTGTAGGTTTGAACTTTCCATTTAAAAAGTCAAGTAAAAAATGGAAATATTTTTTAAGCAGCCTTCTCCATTTCCTCCTTTAAGATATAGTCTCGATCTTCTTTTAACATCTTAAAAATAACTTTTATCAATTGTCTAGCAAGGCAGCGCAAGGCATGGTTATGCTCTTTCCCTTCAGTCCGTTTTTTAGCATAGTAAGTAGCGGATTCTGAAACATACCGAATTGTGCAGCCCGCAATTTCAATCATAGTTGCTTTACATATCTTATTAGCCTTATATACAACTCTTGTCCTTTTGTGTTTACCAGACTCATCATCTATACAGGCTACACCACAATAGATCGCAAGTTGCCTCTCGTTTTTAAATCTNTTGATATCTCCAATTTCTCCGACCAATCTGCTTGAAAGCTTTGTTCCTACTCCTGAGATACTTTTTAAACGCTTGACCTCAGAACTCTTTTCTCCTAGCTTTTCCAGCTTCTTATCCAACATCTCAATCTCCTCTTTTAGTTCTAAAATACGCCGAGAATGAGATGATATAATCGTTTTGTATATATCTGCCAGTTCTTCGACGTATTTTGTGTTGCGAAGACTTTCTAACATTAAAGAGGCCTGTTTTTT